>JAIDXA010000056.1 GCA_029058705.1 Paramuribaculum sp.
GTATTCTTGAACTCCTTCCGCTCTCGGCTCCCTATTTTGGCAAAGACGCACTTACCGACAAACCCGCCAGATTCTTCGTCACGGAAATCATACGTGAGAAAATCCTTCTGAACTATCAGAAGGAAGTGCCTTACTCGACTGAAGTCATTGTTGAGAAATTTGATGAAAAAGAGGGGGCGATACATATAATGGCCGTAATCTATGTCGAGCGCGATTCCCAGAAAGGCATCCTGATCGGCAAGGGCGGGGCGATGCTGAAAAAGGTCGGCACACAGGCCCGAAAAGACATTGAGACATTTTTCGGCAAGAGGGTGTTTCTCGAACTTTTTGTCAAAGTCGAACCAAACTGGCGCAACCGCGAAAACAAACTGAAAGCTTTCGGATATATTGAATAACAAACAGGTTTTAAATAAAAATAAATGTCACAACTCGTAGCCATAGTCGGACGTCCTAATGTCGGGAAGTCCACCCTTTTCAACCGTCTGACACGGAGCCGTACAGCCATCGTCGATGACACTGCCGGAACGACACGCGACCGCCAGTACGGTCGTGTCGACTGGAACGGCCGCGACTTTTCAATCGTCGACACAGGCGGTTGGGTCGTGAACTCCGATGATATTTTTGAATCAGAGATCAACAAACAGGTTCACCTTGCCATCGAGCAGGCCGACGTGATTCTTTTCGTTGTCGACGCCATGAACGGGGTGACCGACCTCGACGACCATGTGGCCGAGATTCTGCGCAAATCCCGCAAGCCGGTTATCCTTGTCGCAAACAAGGTCGACAGTTCCGACTGGCTCTACAACGTTCCTGAATTCTATTCGTTGGGGCTGGGAGAGCCTTATCCTGTTTCGGCAGTCAATGGTTTCGGGACCGGCGATCTTCTTGACGAGGTTGTCAAGAAACTTCCCGAAACCGACAAAGAAGAGGAAGAGCTCGACGATATTCCTAAATTTGCGATCGTCGGACGTCCCAATGCAGGCAAATCGTCGATAGTCAACGCTTTTATCAGCGAAGAACGGAATATTGTCACTGACATCGCCGGAACGACACGCGACAGCATCTACACACGCTATGACAAATTCGGATTTGACTTCTATCTCGTCGACACCGCCGGTATACGAAAGAAAAACAAAGTCAATGAAGATATCGAATATTATTCTGTCATCCGTTCTATCCGTGCGATAGAGGCTGCCGATGTCTGCATACTGATGATCGATGCAACCCGTGGAATCGAGTCGCAGGATGTCAGCATCTTCTCTCTCATTCAGCGCAATAAGAAAGGGTTGGTTGTCTGCGTCAACAAATGGGATCTGGTCAAGGATAAGTCGGAAGTCGCCATCAAATATTTCCGTGACACAATCCGCAACCGGTTCGCGCCTTTCACGGACTTCCCGATCATATTCGGGTCGGCGCTGACAAAACAGCGTATCTACAAGGTGCTTGAAACCGCTGTCGAAGTCTATAAGAACCGCAAGAAGACAATCCCGACTTCTCAGCTCAACACAGTCATGCTTGATGCGATCGCAGCCTATCCTCCTCCTGCCAACAAAGGAAAATATGTCAAGATCAAATACGTCACCATGCTTAAGGGCGCACCGGTCCCGACATTCATTTTCTTCTGCAATCTCCCCCAGTGGGTGAAGGAGCCCTACAGGCGTTATCTTGAAAACAAGATTCGCGAGAACTGGGATTTCTCAGGCACACCGATCAATGTCTACATGCGCGAGAAATAATCCAAGTTAAGATAATGGAAAAGGCCATCCGTATTCTCTGATCGGATGGCCTTTTCATTAAATCCTGTTTCTCGGCGGGTGATGTCACTCTCCGAGTATTTCGGTCAGCGGAATCGAATTGAACCAGAAGCGGTAGCCTGAGCTGTGAGTGTCGTCGACGTCATGGACGCCTTCTTCAGTCACAATGCCTACCGTTTTTCCATCGGGCAGTAACGTCATCGATGAGTAGGCTGCCGGGCCGTGCATCACCTGATGGCTGACCGGCCATGTCTTTCCGTTGTCATAGCTTGCGTATATGGTTATGTTGCTGCGCCACGGGCCTGCAGGAAGCGATTGAAGCAGTACGTTCATGCCGTTGTGCCTGACGCTGATGATGTCGCCGTTGCAGCGTATGTCGGTCAGATCCTGATAGTCTTCAAGCTCAGTCCATGTCGATCCTTTATCTTTCGATATGGCGAATTTGCGTTTGGAATTGAATCGCGCACGTATGCTCATCAGCAGGTCTCCGTCGGGGAGTTCTACAATTTTGGATTCGTCGCCGTCGAGTGTGGCCGGAGTTTTGCTGACATGCCATGTCTTTCCGCTGTTGTCACTGTAGATGGCGTAGCACGGGAAGGGATCGACACCGTCCTTGCGGGTCACGAGAACGAATAGCAGACGGCCGTTTTTAAGCTGCAGGGCGCGTCCTGACGATGCGAAAGCCGCCGTCAGCTTGATCGGTTGCCGTCCGTCAGGGTCGGTTGTGAAGAGCTGGTCCGATATGTCGACAGGTTTTTCCCATGTCAGGCCGCCGTCGTGGCTTCGGGAAACACTTGTATGGCTCGGCGATGAGTCCCAAAGTCCGTTGCCGTGGGACGAGATGACGAGCAGATCGCCCGATTTACGGTCATAGACGATTGCCGGATCACCGTAGCCTCCGATTTCGTCATGCTCGGCCACGGTTATATACGGCCCCCATGTGCGGCCGCCGTCGGTGCTTCTGCGGGCAACGACATCGATCCGTCCGGGAAGGTCGCCGAGTTTGTCGATGCGTTTGTCGCCGACAACAACAATGGTTCCGTCGGGAAGGGTCTCGATTGCCGGAATGCGGTAGAACTGCGAGTTGAAATCGCCTTTGTTCATTACGAGCGAGCGGACAGAATTGCCGTGGGAGTAGCTTACGGGTGTCTGTGCGGCCGTCAGCGCGGCCGGGGCAATCATGGAAAAACAGATAGATGCGTTGGTCAGGAATCTGAAGATCGGTTTCATGGATGGACAAAAAGATTGGTTTGCAAAGAAAAATATGGATTTGTCAGCAGGCATGAGGGGCGCGCTTGACGGTGTCAACGCCGGGAATAACGGCGATATGGTGCATTATCGACTGGAGTTCGTTGAATGAATGGACACCAAGGGATATCGTGCATGTCACGATTGAATCGGTTGTGTCGGTGTTGAACGAGTCCATGGATAGGCCGAGCTGGTTGGTTATGCAGTCGACAAGGTCAATGAAAAGATGGAAACGGTCGACGGCTGTCACTATGATGGTTTCAGGATAGAGTGTGCTGTCGGCGTCATAATTGACCGAAACGATATTGTCGCCCCATTGTGAGGCGAGGCGTATTGCTGTCGGGCAATCACGTTTGTGTACGGTTATCTCGCCGGTCGCGGGGTCGCTGAACCCTACAACCTCTTCGCCTGGAATCGGGTTGCAGCAGCTGCATCGCGAGAAGTCTTTCCGTGGGCGCGATTCGAGATATTCCGAGATGCATTGTTTGGCTTTGTAGGTCACACAGCTGTTGAGCCATTCTTCGGTCGGTTCGGCTTCGGGATCGGTAAAGACTTCGACAACGTCGCCGCGGTGGAGGCGGGATCTGACCGACGCGAGGAAGTTGTTGATGCGCGCGTAGCGGGCATGTCGTCCGGTTTCCGGCGAAATCTCATAGGCGAAATCCAGCACGGTGGCTTTCTGGGGCATCACGACCGGCTGGCCTGTTGTCGTGAATGTCATGATGTCGTCGTTATAGAACGTCGTGACGATCTTGTCGATGAACTCGGTCCCGGAATCGGACTGCTCCACGAGGTCGCGGAGAACTTCGCGGAATTTCTCGATCCAGCGCTGGATGTTGTCTTCCGTGCGGTCTGCGACGCATCCGAGCTGGGAGTCGCGGATCATCCGTCCGGAACTGATATGGACTTCCTGCCACCGGCCGAAATCGGCCAGCAGTTTGACGTGGAAGCTCTGATAGCCGTTTTCTTTCGGCGAATCGATATAGTTGGTTATTCCTCCCGGTTTTTCCTTGAAATGGCTTGTCAGGATTGAATAGATTTTCAAAACCATGTCTTTCTCTTCGGCGGGTGTTGCCCCGGGAAGTGAAAAAATGACATCGGTGAAATGACGATATTTAAGATGGTTGAAATCATCGCCGAATTTGGCCATTTTGCGCCAGACGCTATAGGGGGCGCGGTATTCGACCCTGACTTCGGTTTCGATTCCTTCATTGAGAAGGGTTGACCTGATCTGAGCGCAGAAACGCGCCAGTCGCTGGCGCTGCATCTCTTCGTCGTTGTCGATCAGAGTGCGCAACTCGGCGAATTCATGGGGGCAACGGAAACGGAAACTAAGGTTTTCGAGTTCGGTCTTGACATGATACAATCCCAGTCTGTTGGCGAGGGGAGCGTAGAAATAGTCGGTCTCGCCGGCGATTTTCATCTGTTTGTCGGGCCGCATCGACGACAGGGTGCGCATGTTGTGGAGCCGGTCGGCCAGTTTTATGAGCATTGCCCGGATGTCATATTGAAACGATTCGAGCATCTGCCGGAAATTGTCGACCTGCTTGGTCGATTTGTAGTGGTCTGATTTGCGTTTTGTGACAACCTTTACCAGAAAAGCCACATCCGGACCGAATCGCTCCTCGATGTCCTCTATCGTGAAGTCTGTATCTTCCACGACGTCGTGGAGAAACGCGGCCATGACCGGATTGGCGTCGAGCATCAGCTCTTCGGCTGCGATATTGGCAACGGCAATGGGGTGAAGGATATATGGTTCGCCTGTTTTACGTTTCTGGTCGGCGTGGGCGATCCGGGCGAGTTCAAAGGCGTCGCGTATGCGCTGAAGTTCCTGAGGGGTTGTCCGCAGAGACATCACATCGAAAACATGTTCCGCCCGTTCGGTTATCAGCTTTTCGTAGTCGTTTTCCATTGTCTTGAATTGGAGAGTGAAACATTTACTTACAAATGTACACATTTTTTTTGTTTCTCCAATCCGCTATCCGATTTTATCGTGTCGGATTCCTGTATCTCATAGGCCGTTCGCCCGCGCGGCCTGCCCGGTCTATGCGTCGATGGTTTTCGCTTCTCTGATAATCGGTTCCATCAGCGAGTCGACATTGTAGACCGGAAGCGGATAGTTGGCGAGAAAAGTGTGGGAGGTGCGTAAGGCGAGCATCCCGCGCAATGCTCCCAAAGCCACACTGAACATCAGCCTGACGAGGTGGGCGTCGACGATCATTTCTTCATTTGTTGTTTCAGCGCCGGGACAGTGAAGTTCAAAGTCGGCGCCTACGGTGTAGTCAAGAAGATGGCGGCAGATCTGCGAGCGAAGAGTTGTGTAGCGTGCCGTCAGTGAAAGGTGGATTATGTTGCTTCCGGTATGATGGGAGAAGTCCGACATCAGTTTGACGTCGACGGGTGTTCCTTCGAAACGCATCATTTCCCAGCGGTAGAAATGAGTGCGGTCCGGATCTTCTTCAAGTTTCAGCAGTCTGATGTCGAGTTCTTGTGATTCCATATTTTTTCGAGCTATGGAATTACAACGGTGCGACACGCCTGAATGTTCCCGGTTTCAATGGCTGTATCTGCGTTTTTTCGTGGCATGAATTGAAACCGGCAGTGAAATAGATTGTTATCGCTTGCGGTTTCTCACGCTTCTTGTGGCCGCAGCAGGTGCTGACTTCGGTTTTGCGGTTTTTGTTTTCTTGGCTTTGACTGTCGCAGTGCGTTTGGCTTTTGACGTGCCCCGTTTTGTTGTGGATCTTTTAGAAACGGCAGGCGCGGCTACCTGTGTCGAGTCGTCCTGTGTGGACAGAGCTTCTTCGGCAGCCTTTTTGTCGGCATTTTCACGCTTGGCTTGTAGTTCCTCTAACGATGGAACCCAAAGCTTGCGCTCGAAATTGTCGAGCGAGGCCTGAATGCTGTCGCGTGCATGCTGCAGGGACTCGCTGTCGGGATACATCTGGACCATCGACTGGTTTTTAAGGTTGCGGGTCTTTATGATGTCGCCATCGTAGAGTCCGAGAAGGAAGAAGTCGTCGTAGGTGCATGACGGGAGGTTGTTCTCGTCACTGATAAAAATGTTCTGTGTTGACATATAGGGGCGCAGGTCGTCGAACTTGACCCAGAACATAGGATATTTCATCGGTTCCATGCCCCATTCGTCGGATCGGTGAAGGACAGGACAGACAGCTTCTATGACGGTGCGGAGACGGTTAGTGCGGTTGTCGAACTCGTAGCGCTCGATGATGTAGTATGAAAGGACTTCGTCGGCCGGCACGTCGGCTTCCTCGATCGTGAATCGCTGGCGTTTGTCGGTGCTTCCTTTAGCTGGAGTATATTCGATATGGAATCGGTCAAGTACATCCTTGGGTGTCAGCGCATATTTGTCGGTGAATATTTCGCGTCCGTCGAGATACTGGTAGACGGTCAGTTTTCCATCGGCGACGAGCCGGAGAATCGTGCGGAAAAGGTTTTCTTCTCCGTTCAGTGGCGGCTCGGGGAAATAGAGTGGCGCATTGGCCGGCTTCGAAAGGTCGAGCTGGCGGTAGATGACTCTCATCCATGAGAGGTCGGCGTCTGATGCCTGGGGTGTTGTCATCCGCTGTTGCATCCGGGTGGTTATTTCCGAATTGTTTTCACGCTGATCGTTCTTGCGCGAGCCTTTGCGCATTGTGGCCGTGCTGTTGTCTTGTGCTGCCGCCTCAAGACATGCAATGGCCGATATGGCGAGTATCAGTATTTTAAGGAGTTTCATAATCTGATTGGAAGGAGTTCTATGATGGAGTGGGGAAAATGAAAAGTCTCAGTGGGCTCAGATTCTGATGATGTCAGTTGATCAGGATTTCCATTGGCGATAAGGTCCGTTCGACTCCGTCAGGGCCTTTTGCCTTTATTCTTGAAATGAAGAATCGCTTTCCTCTGCCCAGACGTTTGATCGCTTCTTTCTGGCGTTCGGAGAATGCAGCTCCTGACGAGACCTCCGGAATGGCATTGCCCATTGAATCGAAAACGATCATCTCGAAGCTCAGGACCTGAAACTGGATGTCAAGCAGTCCGTCATCGATAGCGGCCTTGAGTCCGCCTGCACCGGCAACCGCCTGTTTGCCGATCGGTTTGCCGCCTTTGTAGCGGTCGTTGCCGATCGCAAGATATGGAGTGGGATCGGGAAGTTTCCGGACACGGAATGTATGGGAAGCGATGTTCTGGCGGCGGCCTTCGATCTCGGCCGTAACAGTTATGACGGCATCTGTTCCGATACTTGCCGGACGGGCGGTCCAGGTGTCGCCGTTTCGGGTCAGTGTTCCGTTGGTCATCGTGGCCTGGACGGCGCTTTGCGCCACTCCGGGAACCGATATGCTGACGGGGTTGTCGATGCCTGCATAAAGAACGTTCATCATGGTGGCCGAAACGGTGGCATACGGGTCAATGACTGTATAGGATGAGGTGAAAGGATGTTTGGTGAGTGTTCCGTCAGGATGCGGCACCTCGATATAGCCCGAATAGTTGAAGTTGCCCGATGATCCTGCAGTGAATTCATAATGGCCGTTTGAAATCGGCCGGTTTCCGACATAGACAGTCGGGCGCGAGGCGGTGTCGACTGCGGCAAGGACGATGTCGGCGCTGTAGCGGCCGCCGCGGATAACCATTTTCGATTCCGGAACAACGAAGGCATTGAGTTCATTGGCAATCATTTCCGAACCGGTTATCTCGGCTATTGATTTGCCTTGGCTGAGCGCGGCTATCGACAACAGAGCCTCGCCTTCGGCGTAGCGCACGTCGTTCTGCAGTTTTGTCAGCAGGGTTATGGCCGCAACCGCCGGCTGGCGGTCGAATTTGGCTTCTTCCCAGCTTTGGGCGACGAGCATGCCCTTGCGTTGGAACGGTTGGGTCGAGAGAACTGCGTTGACGCTCGCGCGACGTGTCGAGTCAACGACGATCGCTTCGATGACCGAACGGAATCCGTCGACTTCTTTGCGAAGCCCGGATCCGCGCATCGTTGCCGGTTCAAGCATGACAACCGACGCCGCTTCCATGTCGTCGCGGTTCTGGATGTCGGCGATTGATCCGTCGGGGCCGTCGGCTTCGCGGACAATGGCAAGCTTCAGAGAGTCGATGATGGCATAGAGCTGCGCTGACCGCCGGCGCACGTCGTCGGCTTTTGCAAGCCATGACGCCATTCCCGTCGGGTCGTCGGAGGCGAGGTTTTTAAGCTCGGAATAGATTGCGGCGTTACGCCGGTTGACTGTCACGTTGGTGCGTGCCAGTCCGTCCTCGACCTGCATGAAGCCGTCGAGAACATCGCTCGAGACATTCAGTGCGAGCATTGCAGTCAGAACGATATACATCAGGTTGATCATCTTCTGACGTGGCGAGAGCCGAGCGTTGGAATTAGCCATTTTTCAGGGGTATGCGGAGAGTTAGTTGTTTGACGAAGTTGAGTCTGTCGCGTCGGTGTTTGACGCCGGAGACATGGGGGAGGCCATTGCGGCACCCATATTGATTGTCATTGCACGCAACATTTTTTCATAAACCTGGTTGAGCTGTTGCATGTGTCGGGTCATCCGTTCGCTTTCCTCACAGTAGCGTGAACTCTGGGCCGCGCTGTTTTCATACATCCGGCAGATGTCTTTGATTCCGCGGTTGACCCGGTCGATCGCATCGAGTTGCGATGAAACGCTCTTGAGCTGTATCTCATAGATCGTGTTGAGCCCGGCTATGTTGCGGTTCAGGGCCTGCATCTGTTCGACATAGCCCGTCGAACTCGAGTTGATGGTTTCGGAGTTGTCGGTTATGGCCCGATAGCTGTCGAGCAGTGTGCGGCTGACGTCATTGAGCGCTTCCGTTGTGGCTTTGAGCTGGGCCATCTGCCGGGCAATGCCTGACATTTCGCCGATAAATTCTTCCGAAGCGCCCTCCATCGAGGCGGGAACTGCCGCGGGTGTCTGGCTGACATGTGCCGATTCCGGCAGGTCCTGAACGGAAGACACCGGTTCAAGGTCGGGATCGGTCACAAATGCAACCGGCTGGCTGCCGCCTGCGAAATCCGGACGGTCTTCCGGATTTTTCGACGCGAGAACGGGAAAAACCTCTTCCCAATTGTATTCGCGTGGCGGACGGTCGAAAGCCGTCAGAATGAACATCATGACCTCGGTTCCCATTCCGATCGACAGAAGGGTGTTTCCTCCCTGAAGATGGAGAATCTTGAAAAGTGCACCCAGGATCACGATTGCCGCACCGATGCTGTAGGCAAAGTTGAAGAATCGTTGGCCGCCTTCGCTTGAAATGAAGCGTTCGACGGAGTTTTTATATCGTTTTATCTTTCCCATTGGAGTTGTGTGATATACGGAATTTATGACGGAAGAGAGAGTGTGTGTGATGTCGTTTATTTTTTTAGTTTGTTGCCTTTGGCAAAACCGATCTGGGTTCTGACACAACGGAATCCGATATAGGAACGCTGTTCGTTTTGGTATTCCCACATGCGGATGTCGGAACGGATGTTGTGGGCCACATCTTTCCATGAGCCGCCTCTGACGATTTTGCGTTTCATTTTGTAGGGATCTTCTTTGGCAGCGTCATAACGGTACTCCGGATTCATGTCCGATGTCAGTTTGCTGACCGATTCGGTGAATGCCGTTGATGTCCATTCGCTGACGTTGCCCGCCATGTCGTATAGCCCGAAGTCGTTGGGTGTGTACGTGCCGACCCGCGAGGTGATCAGGTGGCCGTCCTGAACATAATTGCCTTCCTGCGGCTTGAAATTGGCATAGAAACAGCCTTTTTCTTCAGTCAGAGGCAGGTCGCCCTCCCAGGGATATTTGTTGTCGTTGACACCGGCGCGTGCGGCATATTCCCACTCTGCTTCGGTAGGCAGACGGTAAGGCTCCACATAGACCCCTTCGCGGCCGAGAGCGCGGCGAAGAAAGTCGGTCCGCCAGTTGCAGAATGCGTTGGCCTGTTCCCAGCTGACACCGACAACGGGATATTCGTTGTAGCCGCCGTTGGAAAAATACATTCTGACGTAGGGTTCGTTATAGGCGTTTTCGAAGTCGTTGATCCAGGCGGTAGTGTCGGGATAAACGTTGACAATGTATGTGTTGAGGAAGTCGAAGTCGCTCGACAGTCCGCGGGTTATGGTCTGGCGTACAATCTCGCCGTTGTCGTTGATGAACGCAGTGTCTTTTGAAATCAGCGGGACGTCGGTCGGAGTCGGTTTGTCGGTGTTGTATTCGCGGCGCGCCGGATTGAGCCGGTGCTTGCGCTTGGCGGCTTCGGTGTGGTTGTAGACCTCATAACGATAGTTGAGCTGCTCAGGATCAAGTTCCTTGACTCCGGTGATCGGGTTGACCCGATAGAGGCTTTCGATGGCGCGGGCCTCGTCTTCGTTGGGGTTGCGCCAAGGAATGGGTTTGCTCCAGTTGAGGCGTGGAGTGATCGGATTGCCGTCACGGTCTTCTTCGATCTTGAAATCTTCGTTGCCTCCGTAGGCAGGATCGGCAAGACGTTCGCGGATAATTGAATCGCGGACCCAGAAGACGAATTGCTTGTATTTGCCGTTGGTCACTTCGGTTTCGTCCATCCAGAAGGCGTCGACCGACATGCCGCGTGAGTCAGCCCTCAGATTCCATAGAGAGTCGGATTCGGAAGGCCCTATTTTCATTGATCCACGGCTGACGAGAACCATGCCGTATGGGGTGGGCTCGGCCCATGACGATCCGCCGATTCCGGTTACTTCGCCGCCGGCCGAACTGCGGGAGCCGGACGCACATGAAGCCGCTGCCGCCAGGGTCATTATAGTGAGGAGATAGAGAATTGGTTTTTTCATAATTACATTATGCGAATACTCTTGTGCTTGTTCTTGTTTTTATCGGAGAGATTGAGCTTAAGGTTATACCCCGCGATTATTTCGTGGCTTCCGGAAGAGGCTTTCGATATGGCGGAGACGGGATAGTCATAACTGTAGCCGACATAAAATCCTTTTATCTCGACTCCAAAAGTGGCTATGACGGCATCGTCGTGGCGGTAGCCGATTCCGAAACTGAACAATTTCTTGTAACGCATCCGGCCGGTCAGCTCGGCACGCGTGAACTGGAAGTCGCTCTTGACCATCAGGGAGGGTAACACTTCAAATAACGTGTTTTTTATCGGAATATTGCCACCTGCCATAAAATAGAGCGTACGGCGCAGCTGAAACTCATAGTTTCCGCGCGTGGCATCGGTCGATGACGAACCTCCCGATGAGTTCTGGCTGTCGGAAAACGTGATTGTGGGCGCTGTCAGGTGGGTGGCCGAAACGCCGGCCCAGAAATATCGGTGGGTGTAGAAGACTCCGGCGCCGACGTCGAATGCGTTGCCGGAAACGTCGGTGCGTGGAATAGCGTCGTCGGTCGGTTCGTGGAAATCGTCGCCGTCGGGGATGAAGACGTCGCTCCCGCGGAAAACTTCGTTGGCAAAGCCTAACTGGACACCGGCGGTCATGACCCCTTTAAGCAGTTTGAACTTATAGGCAGCCTGGAGGTTGACCGACAGGTTGCTGAACAGTCCGGCCGATTCGGAATTGGCCGTCAGGCCGACCGCGATGCGCCGGTTGCCGATTTTGACCGGCATGTCGGCCGTTGCAAGAAATGTTTTTGGAGCGTTGTCGATACCGACCCACTGAAGGCGTGAGCCGGCACGGATATGGACCATGTCAGTGTTGCCGATGGCTGCGGGATTATAGTAGGACGGGGTTTCGTAATATTGCGACAGCTGTGCGTCGGTCTGCGCGCCACAGGCGAGCGATGTCGTCACGATGGCGGTTATCGCGAGGCAGAGGGAGAGTATGTGTCGTCGGCAATCTGACATCGTTGTCTGGATGATGTTGTTGAATGTTTATTCGAAATAGAAGGTCAGCACGACCATATTGGAACGAGCCTTTGTCAATGATTCCGTGATCTGGAATTTCGATGGGTCATCTGCGAGATCCGGGCGTTTGTGGTCGAGCATGTCGGTAAGGCCGAAGCAGAATTTGACTTCCGGATTAAGCTTGAAAAACGGAAGATAGAAGTCGAAACCGAGGCCGAGTGTCAGATACATGTCGGCGGCTTTGAACCGCAGGTAATCGCCTCTTTTGCGGCTGACGTCGAAAGCCGGCATGACTCCGGCGGTCAGATAAGGCTTGCAGTTGCGGAAGCGTTGGCCTGAGAACTTGAGGTCGACCGGCGCTACAACGTAGGCCGATTTGATATTCTGGCGATATTTTAATGGCGTTTCGTTTCCGGCGGTGTTGACATCAAGAATGGTTATGTCGCGGTTGCCGAAATACATTCCCGGAGAGATTCTCAGATTGAACCATTCGTTGAGCCTCAGGTCAAAAAGGCCGTTGACGCAGAATCCAGGCGAGAAGGAGGGTTGCTCCATATACCAGTTGTGGCCGTCGTCGGTGGTCTGGCCGTTGTGGGTGAACGAGACGTCCTGAGTGTGGATGCCGATTGAGAATCCCAAATGCCAGCGTCTGAGGTCGGCATAAGGTCGGTTCTGGATTTTGTCGTTGAAACGCTGCGGCAGAGCCGCGGCCGGAAATGCCGCTGCTGCGATAGCTAAGATGAGAAAAATTATGTTGCGTCTCTTGGAGTCCATGCCTGAATGCTTACAGAATTAATAACGCTGTCCGGGTCGGTTTATTGCCTGCCGCAGCGGCTTTTGATGTTCATGCCGGAGATGCCAAACCTTTTTGCAGGCGAAGCCGTTGAAATATCACGGATGCCGCGGAGCCGTTTGCGGCTGGAATCGACAGAGGCTTCAGATGAACAATATATTAGTCAGACATAAGCAGCTGGTCTATCGCATTCTGAATATGACTATCCTGATCCTTTCGGTCGGGCTGCTCGTCTATCTGACAGTTCTCGGGCTAAGAAACATAGAGTTTTTTTCCGACCGCGGCTACATGACGTTTCAGCTTTGGGTCTGTTTTGCTTTTATTGCCGATTTCTTCATCGAATTCTATATGTCGGCCGCACGTCAGCGCTATCTCCGCCGGAGGCTGTTTTTTCTGCTGCTGTCGGTCCCTTATCTCAACATCGTCGCAGCACTCGATATCCCGCTGACCTACGGCGCGCTTTATTTCCTGCGGTTTATCCCTCTGGCACGTGGGGCTCTGGCCATGTCGATTGTTGTCGGATATGTATCGCACAATCGTCTGACAAATATTTTTGCTTCCTATACGGTTGTGCTGCTTGCGTTCATATACATGGGCAGTCTTATTTTCTATGAGGTCGAGCATGGACACAATCCTGGAGTCGACAGTTTCTGGACTGCGCTTTGGTGGGCGTTTTCGGTTGCAACCACGGCCGGTTGCGACCTCTATCCCGTAACATGGGCCGGAAAGATTGTCTGTGCCGTCCTGCCGACGATGGGGACGGTTCTCTTTCCGCTCTTCACGGTTGTTGTCACTACGGCGGTCCGAAACCGTATCAACCGTGAGAGCGCGGTGCTTGCCGCGCGGCGGGCATCTCCCGGGGGAACGCCTGCGGCGCTTCCGACCGATGCCGATTGACATGACGGGAGGCTGTGTCAAAATAGGCGCAGCCTCTTTTTTATAACCTGTTGAAAAACATAAAACAAAGCCCTGACTTTCACAA
>JAIDXA010000057.1 GCA_029058705.1 Paramuribaculum sp.
GCTCCCACCTCAATCACCACATAACGGACACCATAGTCATATTCAAGTCTGATTTCCCGCTTACGGTCGCCAATGGAGTTCGACTCGCTTGTGTATGTCACAATTCCGTCTCCTATTGTCAGCACCTCTCTTACCCGGTCATTATCGAATACGATTTTCCCTACATTTGAAAATGACGGAACAGTGTCAATTGGTTGTCCCCGGTGATTGTAATATGAGCAGAACTCCCTTGCCTCACTTGTCATTTCAAATGACACATCGACAAGCCCGGCGAAAGGGATCCTGAACACAGCCGAACCGCCGTCGCCTTCAACAGATGCGGTCAGATATTGCCCGGAATCGGTTGACTCCATAAAAATATCACTGTTGCAACCTACCGACATCAAAAGGATAGATATCGCCAGAAGAGTGGCCATGCCTGTTTTTCGGGTAAGCTGAAATATCATAATGCTGTCAATTTCCGTAAAATATGGCTGTGTGTCAGCAAAATTAATATATTTGTTTTTTTAATCAAACTTTTTCACCTTATTATCTCAAAAAAACATCAGACGGAAGAATCTCCGTAATCATCCTCTTCCTTATCGTTCAACAGCATTTGGTTTCTTGAATTTCTCATCAAAAAAACGTAAATTTGCAATTGGACGCAACTTAAAGAGTTCCAACAGGCTTCAGTTATAACAAACAAAATGAAATTCAGCGATATCCCCGGACACGAAACAATCAAAGAACGCATGAGGCACATGGCTGTCGAAGACCATCTTCCCCACGCGATTCTGCTTGAAGGCCCATGCGGCATCGGAAAGCTGGCCCTCGCGCGTGCTTTTGCCCAATACATCCAGTGTGAGAACCGCAATCCGGAAGGGGATTCATGCGGAACATGCCGTTCTTGCCGCCTGCATCAGTCAATGAACCATGTCGACACTCACTATTCCTATCCGGTTGTCAAACTCGACAACATGAATTCAGCCCCATCATCGGAAGACTTCTATTCCGAATGGTGTCAGTTTGCAGGTCAGGCGATATATTCCGATATCGCGGCCTGGACGGCAACATTCAGCAAACGAAACGCCAAGCCTGTCATCTATGTAGCCGAAAGTGAACAACTGATAAGAAAACTGGCTTTCACATCACATGTCTCTCGCTATAAAATAGTGATTATGTGGTTGCCCGAACGTCTCCATGAAACAGCCGCCAACAAACTCCTCAAGATGATCGAAGAACCGTTTGATGACACAATCTTCATCCTTGTCAGCAATTCGCCGGCCGAGATTCTTCCAACCATCTATTCACGCGTCCAGAGACTATCGATGAAGCGCCTGCCTGACGCTGTTGTCGCCGACAATCTCATGGCTCGCGGCGGCCTGCCGCAAGCCGATGCCATGGCGATTGCCCATAATGCGTCGGGAAATATGATCGCCGCATTCAATCTGCTGGGAAACAACAAGGAGACGAAAACATTTTTCGACACATTCGTCAGCCTTATGCGCCTGGCGTATATGCGCGACATCCGCAAGCTACGTGAATGGGCGGAAGACCTCGCAGCACTCGGACGCGAGGTTGAAATGGACTTTTACGATTACGCCACACGCATGATCCGCGAAAACTTCATGCTAAATTTCAACAGACCCGCGCTGACTTACCTTTCGACGACCGAACAGGCATTCGCATCAAAATTCGCACGTTTCATAACAGTCGGGAATGTAGAGAAACTTATCGAAGTCTTCACAAACGCGCGAAGGGATATCGGAGGAAACGGCAACGGTAAAATTGTCAATCTCGACGTGGCAATCAAAACAATCCTTCTGCTCAAACAATGAAGCCGTTTCTGCAACAAGTAGCCGAGATATATGCGGCCAACGAGTCCGACAACCTGGTCGACTATTGTTTCGTTTTCCCAAACAAACGCAGTTCGACGTTTTTCACATCATTTATCGCAAGCGCGACAGGCCACAACATCATCGCACCGGCGACAATGACAATCTCAGATCTGGCGACAGCACTGTCGCCGCAGATCGAGGCAAACCGCTACGAACAGCTCTTCACACTCTTCAACTCCTACACATCGCAACCCGGAGTCGAAATAGATTTCGACAGATTTCTGTTCTGGGGCGAAATGCTCCTGAATGACTTCAACGACGTGGACCGCTATCTTGTCGACCCAAAGGCGCTGTTTGTCAACGTCAAACGGCTAAGGGAGATCTCCTCGACATATCTGACTCCCGAACAGAGCGAAATAATCGAACGATTCTGGGGCGAACAATCACCTCACGAACACATCGAGCATTTCTGGAAACATCTCGATTATGGTGACAATACGGGCAGCAAGGCCAGATTCATGAAACTCTGGGAAGTTCTTCTTCCCCTCTATAATGATTTTCACGAAAGGCTTTCGCAGAGAGGTTTGACGTCTCCGGGAATGTTATATCGCAACGCAGCCTGTGTTTTGCGTGACGACAACAGGCACACCCTCCCCTACCGGCGATATATTTTTGTAGGATTCAACGTGTTGTCGACTTCCGAAATCGAGATCTTCTCGCAACTGAAAAAACAGGGGATGGCTGATTTTTATTGGGATTTCAATTCGCCGGCCCTGAGATTGACCGACAACCGCGCACGTCGTTTCATTTCACGAAACATCAAGGAATTTCCTTCGCTCTATCCTCTTCAGGAAGAGGAAATCACTCAGATGCCTGAAATTTCTGTCGTAGGAGTTCCTTCGGCTGTCGGACAGGTCAAGGCTGCCGCCGGACAGATTTCAAAATGGATAGACGAATCTGAAATAAAGAATCCGCAAAACGCGATCGACACAGCTGTCGTGTTGCCGGACGAAAGCCTTTTCATCCCATTGATCCACTCGATTCCACAGGAGATCACGACGCTTAACGTGACAATGGGTTTCCCGATAAAACTGACTCCGATCGCATCTCTGATCGGCTCCGTCACACGACTCCATCTAAGATCCCGGCGATTACATGGCAAAACGTCATTTTTCCATGAGGACGTCTGCCCGCTGTTGGCGTCTCCACTGCTCATCGCCGCCGACCGCGAAGGGTGTGAACGAATCAATGCCGAGATACATAAACGACGGCTTTTCCAGATATCGGCTGAGGAAATCGCCTTTCTGACACCGTCCCTGGCTCCGGTTTTCCAGCCGATCGGAAATTCTTCCGACATCAGATATGTCAAGAATTATCTCAACGGACTTTGCGATTTTCTCGTTGACAACAACGATTCTTCCGACCGGATCGGACGCCACTTCATCGAAGCCTACCGCACTGCAGTAGACGATCTATGCATGGCCGCGGAAGAATTCGGCATAACGATGTCCGGATCATCGTTTTTCCACTTGATAGAAAGGACTGTAAATTCAGGATCCATAAGCTTCTCCGGCGAACCGCTTGCCGGACTACAGATCATGGGCGTACTTGAAACGCGCGCAATAGACTTTGACAACATAATAATGCTGTCGATGAACGAAAGGATCTTCCCGCGGAAACACTATACGCGATCTTTTATTCCCGATGCCCTACGCCGCGGCTACGGAATGGCTACCATCGACTTTCAGGAGAGCATTTTTTCCTACTACTTCTATCGTCTCATATCGCGCGCGCGTAACGTCACTTTACTATACGACGCGCGGCGCGTTGGCGGCGCCAAATCCAACGAAATGTCACGCTACCTATCCCAACTGCTCTATATTTTCGGAGGAAACCGCATCAGACATTCACTCGGAATCTACCAGTCGGTGGCTTTTGAGGCTTCGAAAGTCGAAGTCCGCAAGAACCCGCGCGTGATGAAACGACTTATGGAGTTCACGCCCGACGGAGGCTCGCGCAACCTGTCGGCCTCTGCGATAAACACCTATATCAATTGCCCGCTCGAATTCTACCTCAGGTACGTGGAACGTTTTGATTCTGATGACGAGCTGACGGATTATGTCGATTTTTCAACATTCGGCACTATTCTACACGAGGTCATGGAGCGCTTCTACGGAGACATCCAGAATCGCGACGGCGACGGACAACCGATCCCGGTGACAATCACCGAAAAAATGCTCGATGAAATAATAGACCATGATGGTTCACATCGTCTTGACCGGTTGATTACAGCAACGATCAACAGATGTTTCAACCGGTTGCCGAAAGAGGCCGAGCTCACCCCCCTTACGGGAGAAACGCTTGTCCTCAGCCATGTTTTCAAAGAAGCGATTGTCGAAATGCTCCGGATCGACCGCGCCAATACGCCATTCATATTCATCGGGGCCGAATTCGAGATCAAGGGCTCATTGCAGATTTCAGACTCATTGGCCATCAACGTCAAACAAATCATTGACCCTATCGACTGCGTCGGAGACACAAAGAGATTTGTA
>JAIDXA010000058.1 GCA_029058705.1 Paramuribaculum sp.
TTCCGGCCGGAATCGAGGTGTTATCGCTTGCGGGCATTCGTAGCGGATCGTTTGCTTCATACGATGAGGCCCGTGCGGCTCTGCCATCAGGTTATTATATTTTAAAAACAGCCTCCGGCGCTAAAGTAGTGGCATTATGAGAAAACAGACCCTGACCATTGCGGCTGCATTAGCCTGTGCGATGTGCGGAAACGCACAGACTCTTTATATCGGTGCCGACAACGTCTACACCGCCTTTCCTGCCTCTGAAACCGGCGATATGTTTTTTTCCGGCAACCCCGCATCTGTGGTTATAGCCGGACAGACATACAGCCTGGAGGCATATCCCCGCATCCTCGCTGACAACAGGGAGATCGCTGACAACACGGTGACTGTGACCTATTCCGGTTCGTCGGCGCGGGTCGATGTGGCGGCGAATATCGCCGATTATGTATCCGCCACCGTTGCCGGAGCGCATGTCGGTATAGTCCAGTCTTCCGATGTTTCAGAATCTACCTGCGGCGAGATCACCTATATTCTCAAAGGGGCATCGTCCGACGGCGGACTGACTCTCGACGGATCATACAAATGCTCGCTTTCGCTGGCCGGTCTTGACCTCTCCAATCCTGAGGGCGCTGCAATCGACATACAGAACGGTAAACGCATCGAGCTCAAGATGGAGTCCGGAACCGACAACATTCTGGCCGACGGTGTCGGCGGAAGCTGGAAAGGAGCCGTGGTATGCAAAGGACATCTTGAAATCAAAGGCAAAGGATCGTTGACCGTGACAGGAAACACCTCCCACGCCATCTATGCAAAAGAATATGTGGAGATGAAAAATGCCACGGTCACTGTTGTCTCGGCCGTAAAAGACGGTCTTAACTGCGCACAGTATCTGAGCATGGAAAGCGGCAGCCTGAACATACTGGCTTCCGGCGACGATGGTGTGCAGGTCTCTTTCAAGGACGATGAAGACCGCGAAGCCGAGGATACCGGATCGATATTCATTTCCGGCGGCAAGATCAACATCTCCACAACCGCCGCCGCGTGCAAGGCTCTTAAAGCCGACGGCAACATATTCATCAGCGGAGGCGAACTGGATCTGTCCGTGTCTGGAAACGGCGTCTGGGACAGCTCCAAGGTGAAAACCAAGGCGGCCGCATGCATAAGCGCCGACGGCGACGTGGAGATTTCAGGCGGCTCTCTTTCCCTGACGGCTACCGGCAGCGGTGGCAAAGGCGTGAGCTGCGACGGAACATTCCGCATGACCGATGGCGACATGACCGTTGCGACATCCGGCGGAATATATGCTTATGTCAACGGCCGGGAATACATTAATTACACGGGAAACACCGATTATCTCGACAGCGATGCCAAATCATCGCCAAAAGGAATAAAGGCCGACACGGAAATCGTTATCTCGGGTGGCGAGATTGATGTCTCCTGTTCCGGAAACGGAGGCGAAGGCATAGAAAGCAAAGGCGTTCTTACAATAGAAGGTGGCCGGATTTATGCCGAGACATATGACGATTGTATCAATTCGTCAAGCCACATGTACATCAAAGGTGGTGAGATAACCGTGATCTCATCCGGAAACGATGGCCTTGATTCCAATGGAAACCTTTGTGTCGAAGGCGGCTACATAATGGCATTCGGCACCTCGGCGCCCGAGTGTGGAATTGATGCGAATGAAGAAGACGGATATACCGTGATTTTCACCGGTGGAGTCCTGCTCGCAGTCGGCGGAAGCAACTCCGTGCCCGGAACCGATGATTCTACGCAGCCATATGTAAGCGGTTCAGGCTCTGTGTCCGCAGGTTCTGTCGTTACCCTTGCGGATGGTGATGAAATTCTGGCCACTTTCTCCGTACCTGAAGCTTATGCCGGTTCCAAGGCTGGATCTTCATTCGGGCCTGGCGGCATGTTCGGAGGTGGAGGCATCCTTGTCACATGTCCCGGTCTTGTCAGTGGATCGAAATACACGCTCAACACCGGTTCGGCATCGACCTCTGTCACTGCCGCACTGAAAGGGTCCTCGTCAGGAGGTCCTGGCGGACGGCCCTGGTGAAAATCCTTCCGGTCAGACATAGTCATAACCGGTTCGACACTTGTTGTCGGGCCGGTTATTTGCGTTTTTTCGCGGGGTCGCAGGTCAACCCGACGCCAAGTTTCTTGAAGATCTTGTGGTCGACTTCGCCAAGCATGACTGTCGAGTGTGCCTGACACCCGTCGAGTTGGGGCAGCATTTCAAGCGCACGGCGGCAATTGTCGTCAGTTGTCGACAGAACAGACAGCGCGACAAGCACTTCGTCGGTATGGAGACGCGGATTCCGGCTGCGCAGGCAGTTGATCTTGGTGTGCTGTATCGGTTCGATCATCTCCTGAGGAATAAGACGCAGGGTGTGGTCGATTCCCGCAAGGTGCTTGATGGCATTGAGGATCAGAGCCGCGCTCGGTCCCAGGAGGGGAGTGGTCGACGCTGTGATGATTGTTCCGTCTGCGAGTTCGATGGCAGAGCAAGGAACACCGTCGCGTTCGGCTCGTTCGCGCGCCGCTGCAATCGGACGTCTGTAGGAAATATCGATCTTCGCCTGTTTGAAAAGCAACCCGATCTTGTTGACTTCGTTGTCATTGCTTTCTCCAAGCGCAAGCGAGTTGAGGGCGGTGAAATAACGGCGGATAATCTCATTGTTCGACGCCCGGCGGCAGATCTCGTCATCATCAATGCAGAATCCGACCATATTGACTCCCATATCGGTCGGCGACTTGTAGGGGTTCTCGCCGTAGATTCCTTCGAAAAGAGCGTTGAGAACCGGGAAAATCTCGATGTCGCGGTTGTAGTTGATCGCTGTTTTTCCATAAGCTTCCAGATGGAAAGGATCAATCATGTTGATATCGTTGAGATCGGCCGTTGCGGCTTCATAGGCGATGTTTACGGGATGTTTGAGCGGCAGGCTCCAGACCGGAAACGTCTCGAATTTCGCATATCCCGCTTCTATTCCGCGCTTATGCTCATTGTAGAGCTGGCTGAGGCAGACCGCCATTTTTCCGCTTCCGGGGCCCGGTGCGGTCACTATTACGAGCGGTCGTGAGGTCTCGATATAGTCATTGTGGCCGAAGCCTTCATCGGAGGTGATCAGCCCTACGTTGTTCGGATAGCCCTCGATAGTGTAGTGGATATACGATCTGATGCCCATCCGCGAAAGTCGTTCGCGGTAGGCGTCGGTGCTTCGTTGGCCGTTGTAGTGGGTGATGACGACCGAGCCGACAAGAAAACCGCGCTTCATGAATTCATCGCGAAGACGAAGGACATCCATGTCATACGTGATGCCGAGATCCTGACGGACTTTGTTCTTTTCTATGTCGAGAGCCGAGATGACAATGACGATTTCTGCTTGATCCTGAAGTTGGCTGAGCATTCGCAGCTTGCTGTCGGGCTGGAATCCCGGCAATACCCGGCTGGCATGGTAATCGTCAAAGAGTTTTCCTCCGAGTTCGAGATAGAGTTTATTACCAAACTGAGCGATGCGCTCCTTTATGTGCTGCGACTGAATGCGCAGATACTTGTCGTTGTCAAATCCGTTCTTCATAACGGACAACAAAGTTAGACGTTTTTCTTCATTCGTCCAAATTTTTTCCGATAGTTGCCGGCCGGTTTCATCGGTCGCGGAAATAGTGTGTTGCGATATATCTGGCCACTGAATCTGTTGAATTCGCGCCGATTATCTCGTCGGCTGCATCGCGCACAGCTTCGAGTGCGTTGCCGACGGCAATCGCTCTGTCGGCAACCGCCATCATCGGCAGGTCGTTGAGGTTGTCGCCGAATACAACAACTTCGTCGGCTCCGGTCAGCGACCGCAGGCGTTCTGTCGCTGCGGCTTTCGAAACTCCCGGGGCGAATATCTCGAGCATTGCCAGGTCGTGGTGGAATATATCGGGGTAGGCCGAAACGGCGCATCCGATCCGGTTGCGGAGCTGTTCGGCTACAGCATAGATCCGTTCGGCTTCGCCGATTGCGAACTGAAGCACCGTCCGGCTGTGAAATGTCGGTTCCTCTTTCTGATCGAGCAGATGAATACGCTTCAAGGGACTGCCCTGTCACTTATACACAACAGACGCGGCCGACGA
>JAIDXA010000059.1 GCA_029058705.1 Paramuribaculum sp.
TGACGTCGCGGCGGCATTATGTTAAAATATCGTTTTTAGATGACTCGCGCTATACCGAAAAGGAAAATAGTGTTATCCCACCCGGATAAAAGCGAACCACCTCAAAACAGACTTGGTCAATAACTCCTGACACACGCGCGAAAAACAGCGATGGCATCCGTGCTATTGCATGGACGCCATCGCTGTTTATATCACAGAGAGTACTGAGCTATTCATACGGAGACTTAGTGAACGGGCATCCGCGTTTTTCCCATTTTGTGCGTATGGCCCTCATTTTGGATTTGATGTCATTGATATCGGCTGTGCTCAGTTGTCCGCCTTTGGCGAGCTGATTCTCGTAATCGCCGTATATACGTGAACCCGACATCCATGCGGTTCCACAATCGTTACCTTTTTTCGATGAGCCTTTTGCACCGGATGTTTTTTTAGTTCCAGTTGAACTCGCTGAGCCCAAACCTCCGTCATGGCTATCGTTATAATTCCCTCCTGATGTTTCCACGCGTGCCTTCATATATTGCATGCCTACATCGCTAAGTCCACTTGCCACTTCAGCCATTCCTGACCATAGTTCATCCCATATCTGCGAGTTGACATTCTTTATAATACTGTTGCGCTCATTGTAATCTGCCGAAGTGTTTATCACCATAGCCTGTCCGTCGCGATAGTTTACCACAGTCCATTCGGAAGATCCGTAGATCAGCGTGTTGACGCCTATAGGAATGCCTTCGCGGGAAATTCCGATACGGAACGCACCGTCCGTAAGAACGCACAGCCCGAAACCGTGCGCATTGCCCGATTCCACTTCTCCGATGTAGTAACCATCGAATGTTTCCATTATTGAAAAGTAACGTAGCTCATCGGGCGCGACAGAGGGGTAGGCATCAACCGGCTTATCGTTTTCAAAACGTCCTGAGTAGATAATGTCGCCATCGGGCGCATAACATGTTCCTTTGCCCTGTTTTTTACCGCCGACAAAACCGCCGACATAAGCGTAGGCATCGGGGGCGTTTGCGATTTTGCCTTTGTCCCCGCAAATCATCATGCCTTTGCCGTTGAACTTGTTTCGATTGATATCACCTATGTAGACCCCACCTCCAGAAATCTTGAGGATACCCGTACCACTTTTATCCTTGGAGTTGTCGGCCCTCTGTCCTATGTAATTTTCCGAACGCAACAGAACTGCGGCAAGGTCGGTTTGTTGGGCTGACATGAAAACCGCAACAACGGTTACCATAGCTATTGCGGATACGAATCGTTTCATTGCCGTAGCTATTTATCGTAAGATTGGTCGGGGAAAAATGTCCAATCTTTTTTCTTTGGTAATTCGCGAAGCTTTTTCTCACCGTCCTGGGCCTTAAGGAGCTTCAGTGTTGATTTCGGTCCCGACACGAGTTCGAGGTAATATACATCACCATCGTTAAGATCTATAGTCATTTCATCGTGATAGGGTTTTCCAGCCCATTCGAAGTCACGCACCACGAGAAGTCGGCCATCATTCTTTACTGTTATTTTAGTGAGTCCTTTGACATATTCCTTCATGCCCATTTTTTCCTTTAGCAATGGTCGGTCGGCAAGGCTGATTTCATCGCCGTTAAAAGATAATCCTGCAATTTTTTGAAAAGGATAGTTGTCGAAAACGTAGATAGTCGATTCGGCTTTTAAAGCTATGGGGAATACCACAGCTATTGCAACGAGAAATGTGAAAAATTTATTCATACGGTTGTAAAAAATATAAAGTTAAGTTATTTGCAAATATAGCACAAAATATCAAGAAGATACAATGTTTTCAAAAAAAATGGAGAATTAATGTGAAACACACAAAAGCCATACAAGAAGTCATTTTATCGCATCCTGACAAAGTGTTTGGAACGGAACGGGGTTGGCCGTTTCTCAGGACAACCGTCGATTTCCGACTTGACGTCGCGGCGGCATTATGTTAAAATATCGTTTTTAGATGACTCGCGCTATACCGAAAAGGAAAATAGTGTTATCTTTGCACGGAATTTTGCCAAGTCCAACCTTCACTGACCCGATTTGAGATACTCTCATCTATATATATTATCATTCATCATCCTGCTTTTTGCCTGCGGCATAGGCGCTTCCGGCATCGAGCCGGCATTAACCGCCTCTATGCTGAAGCCCGAAGCTCCGACCGACTCGCTCGCGGCTGACTCCGTTTCCATCAGTCAGGATGAAAGCGACTCAGATTCGGCCGGAGGTTCTGCCATAATGCGGACTCCGCCACCGGCAATTCTTCCATCATTTGTACGGCCGGCCCACAGCAAAAACACGACTCGCGACTCGCTCCGCCAGAAAGCGCTCGAAAAGGCTCAGCAACGCCGGCGCAGCTCGCAGTCACGCGCCGATTCCATGGCAAAAGCCGAAAAAGAACAGAACACGCGCCGCAACACTATTTTCGCAAAAGAAAAATCAGATTCCGCCCCACATATAGCCAGGCGCGATTCAGCTCAGATCCCCGCGCTGACCGGCAGACGGATCATGCGTGTCAAAAGCGACCTCGACAATGTTGTCGACATTTCCGCGAAAGACTCGATGGTGCTGATCGGCCGCAACACCGCATACCTCTACGGCGACAGCAAAGTCACCTACGGACAGATCTCGCTCGACGCAGCCCGCATAGATCTTGACATGGACAGTTCCATTGTCTACGCGGTCGGTGTTCCCGACAGCACAGGCGAAACAATAGGCTCGCCGGTGTTCACAGACCGTGGAACATCCTATGAGTCGAAGACAATGCGCTATAATTTCAAGACAGAAAAAGGCTTCATCACCGACGTGATCACAGAGCAGGGCGAAGGCTATCTGACCGGTGGAGTGTCAAAGAAGGTCGGCGACAATGTTTTCTACGTCCAGAACGGACGCTACACCACATGCGACCAGCACGACGATCCTCACTTCTGGCTTCAGCTTACAAAAGCAAAAGTGCGTCCGAAAAAAGACATAGTTTCGGGACCCGCATATATGGTGCTTGCCGGACTTCCGCTCCCGCTCGCAGTTCCGTTCGGCTACTTCCCGTTTTCAGAACGTTACTCAAGCGGCATCATCTTCCCCTCGTTCGGCGATGACTACAACCGAGGATTCTATCTGAGCAACGGCGGTTATTATTTCGCGATATCCGACAATATCGACCTGGCTCTGACCGGTGAAATCTACACAAAAGGCTCATGGGGACTGCAGGCCCGGTCGGCATATGTCAAACGCTATAAGTTCTCGGGATCATTCGACATCAGCTTCCTCAAAACGATTCTCGGCGACAAGGGGCTTCCCGACTACTCGAAACAGACCAATTTCCAGGTTCTGTGGAGTCACTCTCAGGACGCGAAGGCCAACCCGATCTTCAACTTTTCAGCATCGGTCAACTTCACGACTTCCGGTTATTCCCGAAACAACCTGTCGAGCTACTATTCCAACTCATTCACGGAAAACACAAAGAGCTCGTCGGTCAATTTCACATATCGTCCGCCCGGCTCGAAATGGTCATTCTCAGGCAACGCATCCGTAGCCCAGCGAAGCCAGGACTCCACTCTCGCCGTTTCGTTTCCGAATGTGACCATATCCCTTTCACAGGTCTACCCTTTCAAACGAAAGAAAGCTGTCGGTGCAGAAAAATGGTATGAAAAGATACGCCTTTCCTATTCCGGACAGTTCAACAACTCCCTGACTGCGAAACAAGACGAATTCTTCAAAAAAAGTCTCGTCAAGGACTGGCGCAACGGAATGCGCCACAACGTTCCGGTTTCCGCGACGTTCAGCGTGCTCAAATATTTCAATCTGACCCCGTCGGTCAATCTGACCGACCGAATGTACACCTCAAAAGTGCGCCGCCAGTGGGATCCGAACGCCGCTGTTGAAGTCTGTGACACAACCTATAGCCTTTACAATGTCTGGGACTTCAACGCTTCAGTCTCGCTCGACACAAAAATCTACGGTTTCTTCCGCCCGATGAAATTTCTGGGCGACAAAGTCAAGATGGTGCGCTGGGTAATGACCCCGACAGTTAGCTTCACCGGTTCTCCTGACTTCAGCTCTAAATTCTTCGGCTACTACGGCAGCTATATGCGTCCCGGAGTCAACGGTGAACTCAACGAGCAGGTGTATTCCTACTTTCCCAACTCATTGTTCGGAGTGCCCGGACAAGGCAAAACCGGCATGGTCAACTTCTCGCTGGCAAACAACCTCGAAATGAAGGTCAAGACCGACAACGACAGCATCGGTGAGAAAAAAATCTCACTCATCGAAAACTTCTCCATATCGCAAAGCTACAACTTCGCGGCCGACTCGCTCAACTGGAGCAATCTCAACACATCGATAATGCTCCGGCTCGTAAAGAATTTCAATCTCAACCTTTCGGCCGTCTGGGACGTCTATACCTATCAGCTCAACTCTGCAGGCAATCCTGTCCGCGTCAACATTCCCCGCTGGAAAGCCGGAAAAGGCTGGGGACGTCTCTCAAGCACCGGCAC
>JAIDXA010000006.1 GCA_029058705.1 Paramuribaculum sp.
AACCATAAAAGACCTCAATAAACCCACAAGAATGAGTTATAACATTTTTTTCGTAGTAAATTTAAACAGTTTCTAAGTGTATGAAGCCATGATGACTTCAGTTTCAGAACTGATGGGGTTAATGAAATTCAATGATTGTATATGTCAATAGAATAATTATCGGTGAAAACAGATATAAGTATGCCCAAAAGTTGGTGCGCTTTCTGTATTTTCGCACCCATGCTTTTAATTTTACGTTCTTTTTAGGAAGTATGAGGTGTGTGATCAGAACCAGGATGGCTAACCAACACAGGTATATGATCATAAAACATAGCTTGCCCAGGCCTTGTGGAAATAATGGATGTCCGAAAAATAACGTAATCATCCAGACCGGGGCTACTATAAGACCGCGGCCGCCTAAACGAAGTTCGAAAATTGTTTCTCCCTTCGCATACAAATAATGCAGAAAGTTCATGTACGAAGTCGCGGAATGTCGAATGAAAAACAAGTCGGATCAAGTCTTGGCGACAATTTGTGAAAAACAGGGGGTGTTATTCACGTACCCATTGGCCTTTTGAGAAATCCATTCTCATTTTATTGTATATGCATCTGTCCCATTTGACTTGTTTCGGACTGATGATTTCCAGCTCAAATGCTTGATAGGACGGGTCGATTGTCACGACATCGGCGGTTCCATCCATGGCATCGCCATCTTCGTAGGTGGTGAACACGATTTTATTGCCCTGGCGTTTTCCGTGATATATGTACGAGCCTGAAGAGCAACGTCCTTTGCTATAGGTCACGTCGAAACTCTGGCGCATGTCAATTCCTCCGTTTTCGGATTCCCAGAATTCGAGTTGCTGTTCTGATATCATTTTTCCATAATCACCGCCATCTGATTCAGTATGACACTGGAATGTTACGGGAGCGTTGTCTCCCCATAGTTGGATGGCAATCTGTTGGGCGTTTGCGTGAAATAAACAGGCCACGCAGGCAATGAGCACGAGCAGTATTTTTTTCATGATCTTTTTTTTGTGCAAATATAGCCCAATAGATGTATTGTTCCAATTATTGAATGATGTTTTTTTCTGCGGCACTGCGAATAACGGTCGGCATCCGATAGGTTTGCGGACGTCAAGCCATAAAAAACAGTACCCGAAAGTTATAGAAAACGTTCGGGATACTGTCAAAAGAATCGTTAGGCCATCAGCTGGCCGGTGCTGATGGTTCGGTCAATAGTTTTCGGCACGCACTTCGAAGTAGCTTTGGGCATGGTGGCAGACTGGACATACTTCGGGAGCTTCGATGCCGACGCAGATATGTCCGCAGTTGCGGCATTCCCAGACAGTCACCCCGCTCTTGCGGAACACCTCGTGGGCTTCGACATTGCGCAGCAATGCGCGATAGCGTTCTTCATGGGTCTTTTCAATCGCGGCCACACCTCTGAACTGCCGGGCGAGATCATGGAATCCCTCTTCGTCGGCATCGCGGGCAAAGCGGTCGTACATGTCGGTCCATTCATAATTTTCGCCTTCGGCGGCGTGCAGCAGATTGACTGCGGTGTCGCTGCTTACGCCACCGAGAGCCTTGCACCATAGTTCAGCGTGTTCTTTCTCGTTGGCTGCCGTATGGTCGAAGATGGCCGCAATCTGCTCGAACCCGTTTTTGCGTGCGACTGAAGCGAAATAGGTGTATTTGTTCCGTGCCATGCTTTCTCCGGCAAACGCTTCCTGAAGGTTTCGCTCCGTACGGGTTCCGGAATATATGTTTGTTGGCTGGTCGGCGACATTGTCTGTGATTGTCACTTTCTCGAAGTCTGAGGCCGGATGTTTGCAGATAGGGCACAGGTAGTCGTCAGGCAGTTCGTCTCCGACATACTCGAAACCGCATACTTTGCAGCGCCAGACCGTGTGACCTGCCGCTGCTGCCTCTGACGGTTTTGGTTTCGGTTTGATGTGGTCCTGATAATAAGCGTAGGTGACGGACTTGGCCGGACTGAGAACTTCCATTTCGGAAACCTCTCCGATGAACATCATGTGGGTCCCAAGGTCGATACTCTGAGATATATTCATGCTGACAAAGGCGTTTGTTCCGCATGTCACAGCGAGAGTCCCGTTGGCCACGCGGCGGCAATCCGTGAAATCTTTGAATTTGTCAGTGTCACGTCCTGACTGAAATCCAAACCGCCTGAAGAGACTGAAGTCGGCTTTTTCGCTGATGACCGATACGGTCAGACGTCCGGATTTTTGAGCCATCTCGCATGTCAGTGTGCTTTTGTTGAGACATAACGACACTTGATTGGGGCGGTCGGTGACCTGTTGGAATGTGTTGGAAATGCAGCCGTTGTCGCGACCCTCTGAATTGACGGTCACGATATATAATCCATAAGGGATCTTGAACATTGGATTTTCCATAATAGTAGAGATTTGATTTAGATATGTGTGTTGATAAGAAAGTATCTTCGTTAGCCCGGAGCATATGAATTTGCACGCCGACGTGTGATCCGATATGTCGCGGGACAACGTTTTCCTGTATTATAAACATCCGTCGCGGATGTATCGTTCGCTTTGCGGTGTTTGTTGCAGGTTCAAGTGGAGAGATCGTCTGAGGTGTCGTTTTGTATCCAGATTTTATTCCATGATTCCCGGAATATATCACCAGGATGTGGATTGGTAAAAGGGATTGCGGATTCTCTGGAGGAATCATCCCAGCCTTGAAGCCACTGCAATTTAATCGTCGCAGGAGATTCTTTTAGGGAAGGGGTTGCCGGTCTCTTCCACTGATAAAGATACCATTGATGTGCTTCATGAATAATATCAATGACAGCCTGACGAGGAACAACATAGTAATCTACATCAAGAGGATCGGCCGTTTTAATGTGGACAAATATCCATGGGCCTATTATCTTTTTATTGAGCAGGGCGCGGTCTGACGCTTCCTCGTTGGTCAATCCGACAAGAAAACTTGATTTTGCAGATGTTTTAATCTGTATGCCAATGATATCGGTGGATTCTAATCCATGTTGGCAATAAAGGTCGATGCCCTTGAAATTGTTTATTGAATTGTTGAGATTAACGCAGGGCCAGCCACGAGCCATCAGTTGCGCGCAGACAAGATTTTCGCCGACTGCACAAAGCAATTGATTTGAAGAGGGAGGTTTATTCATGATGTTGAAATATTGTAAATATTATTGAGCATTGTGAATGCTACGGATATTCTGTGGTAATGCCAATATTCCCCTTGTTTAATTGTGATAAAGGTGTTGGCACGGCATAATTCCGCTGCTATGTATTGTAAGTCACTCTCCTTCAAAGTAGCCGGTATCAACGCGCTTTATTGTATAAGAGTGTTGTGATATAACACCGACATTATACTTTATCATGAATTTGGCAAGTTGTTTGCCATCTATGAGTACAAGTTTCAGGCTCTTGTTGGAAGTGACGACATCAATTGCGGCTTTTGAAAAGCTGGAAGTTGTGATATATACACCTTTAGATGCTCCAATTGACATGAGTGCCCCCATGAATTTATGAATATCCGGAGCACCTACAATGTTGGTTTCTTTCCAGCGCTTGGCCTGAAGATATACTTTGTCGAGACCGAGTGCGTCTTCCTTGATAATACCATCAATACCGCCGTCATTAGAGAATTGTGTGACTTTTGCTGCGTCCTCAAAATCTCCACCATAACCCATTGCCACAAGCAGATCAATGACAAGTTTCTCGAAGAACTTGGGATCTTGTTCGCTGATGGACTGCAATAAGTCATCGATGAGTTTATTATTCAGCTGAGCAAAGGCGTCCTCCATCTGATTCATTGGATCAGAGGTGTCATGCGTTTCATTTGAATTGGATTCGACTTTATCTTTCTTTTTTGTTTTGGCAAAAGCAGCGAAGCCTGGGTAATGATCTATCAGGAACTTTTGTCTAATGT
>JAIDXA010000060.1 GCA_029058705.1 Paramuribaculum sp.
TCTGACACCATTCCGACCGACACAGTCCCTCCGGTCACCCCGCCCGACCAGAAGCCGCAGGGACTCGACTCCGTTCTGATTCCCGATGGTCTCGAACTGGTCGACTACGTTCCATACACCGGATCTGTTGAACCGCTCTCCGAGCAAGTCCGCCCGATCTACGTTGACAGCAGGCGCTGGTATCGCGTAAGCGTTTACGAAAAACAATCAAATAACAGCTGTTTCACCCAGACAACAAACGGCAATGCGGATCTTGAAGGCACAATAACAAAAAGGTTCAGCTCCTACTATGAAGGCGGAACAAGAACCAGCACCGATTATTTCATAGAAGACAACACAACGGTCTACGAAGCATACGCCGGAAAATCATATTACTTCAAAGGAGAATATCATTGCGACTGGGACTACAAAATTGCCTATGATGTGTACCCGTCGGCAAGCGCCTCTTTCCCATGCTATCTCCAGTCCGCCGATCTGACAATTGTTAGCCGGGGAACAATAACTCTTCGCGGCAAGACTCTTAGGGCGGCTAAAGTCTGGACTGGCAAAAGATACCAGCACAGAATCCCTTACGACTATTGGGTAGAAGGCATAGGTTCGCTTTTCGGACTGATCGGGGAATACGATTGCGTCTACTCAAGTTGCTGCAGTCCCCAGCCGTTCGATCTTCTCATTCAGTGCGTCGACAAAAACGGTGAACTGATCTACGACTACCGCGACTTCGATCCCGACCTCTACGAGGAGCTCGAAATCCTCTCCGACGCCGACCGACAGGCCACTGCCGGTCAGCTGACACATTTCGCGCGACCGACGGTCGACATCTCCGCAATATCTCCGCAATAACCACCCGATTTGGGTAAATGCAAACATCGTGTCGGAATTTTCGGACTACTGTCCCCGAAGATTCCGACACTTCATTTAGAAACTGTTTAAATTTAGTTGTGGGATTAATTGAGAGGATTTTATGAGGTGTTTTTACGAGTTGAAGAGGGAGCATAGCGGGCTATGTGACCGATGAGACTCGGTGAAAACAACCATAAAAGACCTCAGGATTATTTTGAAGGTTCTGCCGTTCATGCGTTTTACTGTTAACGCGGTTTAAATTCAAACACTCTCTTATTGAATTTGACATCGTAATCCTCTCCCCTTGGCCTTATCTTTGCGGCGATGTTGCTCCGATGCCGCTCATATCAACCCGCTCCGCGCCCGCGCCATATCTGTCAGCG
>JAIDXA010000061.1 GCA_029058705.1 Paramuribaculum sp.
AGAAAACCCCGGAACTACTTGATAGTCCGAGGTTTTACTCGTTTTGTCCGAAAAAGTTCGGTAGTACATAGTGGAGCTGGAGGGATTCGAACCCTCGTCCAAACGCGGAACTAATGTGCTTTCTACATGCTTAGTCTCGACTTGATTGTCGGACACCGGCAGGCAAGAGACGACCAACCGATGTCTTATCCTCTTGATTTCGCGCTGCTGTCGAGGCTCCCGCAGTGCTATTCCCGATTTATCTGCACCGCCTTGTCGATTAGTCTCGGGACCAGGACAATCGGGCGATGTCTTGTCGCTGCAACTTTTGCGGCGATTAAGCTAATCTACTGTACTTCGATTAAGCAGCAAGAGCGTAGTTGTTTTCGCCATTTAAAAAAGTCGATGTCGGGGATTATAGAGCGCCTTCCATCATGGCTCTGCATGCTTACACACCACCTCTACACGCTGTCAAAACCGGTCAGCCCCGTGTGGGATGTATGGTATGTGAATTGCAAAGTTACGGTGTTTAGTTGTATATGGCAAGTTTTTTAACATTTTGTTTGCGCCTGGTGTCTTTTGGCTGGGAAGTGGTAATGTTTTTGGGAAATTTGCGGGCAAAAATTCGTATTATTGTGGATAAATGTGTAAATTTGCAACCGAAATCGCTGATTTCGTTCCAAAAAGTTTTTTTGGCGTACGTCGCCGGTATAATAATAAGGTAATAAATTATATTGATTGAGATGAAAGCAACAGAAGTGATGGCGGATCTCCGCCGCCGTTTTCCCAATGAACCAGAGTATCTTCAGGCTGTCGAGGAGGTAGTGACGTCGATTGAGGATGTCTATAATGAGTATCCTGAGTTCGAGCGTTACAATCTTATTGAACGGCTCTGTATTCCCGACCGGATCTACTCGTTCCGTGTTTCATGGGTCGATGATTCGGGCAAGGTTCAGAATAATATGGGGTATCGGATTCAGCATTCAAACGCTATTGGTCCGTATAAAGGTGGAATCCGTTTTCACTCTTCTGTCAATCAGTCTATTCTTAAGTTCCTGGCGTTTGAGCAGACTTTCAAGAATTCGCTGACCACTCTTGCGATGGGTGGAGCGAAAGGCGGTTCTGATTTTTCTCCGCGCGGCAAGAGCGACATGGAGGTGATGAGGTTCTGTCAGGCTTTCATTACTGAGCTTTGGCGGCAGATCGGCCCGGATACGGATGTGCCTGCGGGCGACATCGGTGTGGGCGGCCGTGAGGTCGGTTACATGTATGGAATGTATAAGAAACTGGCGCGTGAGTTTACCGGCACGTTTACCGGCAAGGGACGTGAGTTCGGCGGGTCGCTGATTCGTCCGGAGGCGACGGGTTACGGGAATGTGTATTTCCTTCTGTCGATGCTCGCGACACGTGGAATCGATATCAAGGGCAAGCGAGTGGCTATTTCGGGATCCGGTAATGTCGCGACATATACGGCTGAGAAGCTTCTGCAGCTTGGAGCCAAGGTTGTTTCGATGAGCGACAGCGACGGAACTATCTGTGTCCCGGACGGAATCACGCAGGAACAGCTTGATTATATTTTTAAATTGAAGAATATCTATCGCGGGCGCATACGTGAGTTTGCCGAGGAGTATGGTTGTGAATATTATCCGGGCGAGCGTCCCTGGCA
>JAIDXA010000062.1 GCA_029058705.1 Paramuribaculum sp.
TTCTTAGAGTGTGTCATGTTCCGTCAAAGCAACCAGCTGTTGACTCGCGCACGAACCGCCGACGATTCGCGAAGCATTCCGATCAGTTCAAGTGCCGAACGCTTGCGGTAGCAGTTTTTCAATACATGGACACACCCCTCCATTTCGTTGTCGGGATGGCTGAGCCGGATCGCCTTCACTCCGCTCTGATTATAGACCGTTGCCTCGGCAAGCACCGAAACGAGCGAACTGTGCTTGACAACCTCCAGCAATATATTGACCTCATTGAGTTCGATTCGGATATCAAGAGCGATCTCTTTCGTTGACAGACAGTCGTCAAGAGCATTGCGCGCCTGCAGACCGCGCGTCGGAAGCGCCAGCGGCCATTTCGACAATTCGGAAAAAGTGATTGCGGAATTCCCTGCCAGCGGATGGTCTTCTTTGATTATAACCGCAAGATGGTTCTGGAAAAGGACATGCGATTCAATATCCTCATAGCGAGCTGACGGCCGGAACGCCAGCACAAGATCGACCGAACGATTGCGCAGCATTTCCATCAGTTCCGCCATCGGCTTATAGAATATATTCAGCTTGACACGCGGGTATTTCTTGGTAAACTCGATGAGCGTCTCTGTCAGAATCGGGCTGAAGGAATAGGTCACGCCTATGTTAAGTGTTCCGGTGGCAACGGCGGCAAGGTCGTTGACCTTTGCCACACAGCTTTCAGACTCAGAAAGAGTGCGCCGGGCAAATGGGAGAATCTCCACGGCTGCTTCTGTCAGGAAAATAACATTCGACTGACGGTCGAACAGGCGTATGTCAAGCTCGTTTTCGAGCTGACGCACTTGCTGTGAAAGTGTGCTTTGGGCGATATTGAGCGCTCTGGCAGCCTCCGAAAAACTCTGCAATTCGGCCGCCTTGATGAAATATTTAAGCTGTCGTAGTTCCATTCACTATTGTTTGTCTGTAAATTTACAAAAATTTATCGAGTCACCTGAAATGATATTTTCTTCATAAGGAAAATAGGTATGTTCGCACCGATTGCCATGCCGATGACAATCGCCCCACATGTCATCCCGTTTGACACGAAAAGATAAAGGTTATGGCTGAACAGCGTCTCATCAAGATTCGACAGGCAGCCGACAAACCCTTCGAACGCACGACAGGCATAAAGGCCGGGGATCATCGGGAGCAATGCCGGAAACAGGCATGCCTCGGCCGGAACCCTTATCACCTTCGCCACGAACACTGCAATGATCCCTACAATGAAAGCGGCAATCGTCGCGGCAGCTATGATATTCATTTCAAGTCCGCCCGGCATTGTCAGCAGAAAACGCAATGAATGACCGGCAGCTGCCGCTACCGCACATAATATATAAGCGCGCCGAGGCGTGTGGCTTATACTTGAAAATCCGATAGCGGCCATCGCCGAAAACAGCGCATCATCAAAAAAAACGCTCCATGAAATAATCGAGTCGTCCGTCATAAGCAATTATTCATAACAGTGATTGAAGTCAATAGTCCTAAAGAAAGAGAGGCGGTCAGAACAACCGCATCGGCAAAACGGCTGAAAGAACAGAGATAATGGCACGCGAGCATATCACTCGCCGCATTGATATAAGGCACTCCGGGGATAAGATACAGCACACTTGTGGCAACCGCCACTCCCGGAGTTGTTCCCCATCCGAACAGTCCGCATCCGGATGCAAGCGAGGCCGAGATGAACGCACACAGATAAAAAACCACCCTTATATCCATTTTTCCCCTGAGAAACCGCTGTTTCAAGAAATAGCCGGCCGCGGTTGCAATGAACACGACTCCCATTGCTGCGGCATCGCCTCCAAACAGACGGCAGAATGAAGCATTCGCCAGCGATGTCAGCCAAAGTATATGAAAATTGTCGACATACGGTTGCCCGACAATCGTCCGAAACCGCTTTTCCGCATCATCAAGCGAGAGTTTACCATCGCGAATAGACCAGCTGAGTGCGCTCAATTCGGTGTTGAGATCAAAATTTATTCCAGCCCTGACAACCCGTTGGGTATAAGTCTGCACACTGCCGCTTTCATCGGAAAGGCAAACGGTCACATGACGTGGCATAACAGCAACATCTGCCCTATAGCCGTAAGTCATGGCTATCCTGCCGACATTTTTATCAATGCGCACACACGTCGCACCGCACCCCCACAGCCATGCAGAGTATTCCGCCAGAAATCGCCCGAGCGCATCCCGGGCGTTTCCGGTGAAAGGAACTTCGCCGCAGGGCGTCTCGATATCAGTCATCGTCATCATCGCCATCATCATGTAATTTGTCACCGGGAACAAACAGGATATCCCTTTCCCTGTAAGTTCCGATCAGGTTGCCGTGGTGCTTATGTGCCGGACGGGAGGAGATCAGGTAATGTACAAGCTGGATCAAACAGGCCAGCAAAACAAGGCCGACAAGGCCATACCAGATAAACATTGGACTATTCATGACATTTAATCATCAGTAGGTTTAATTTCTATGCAAAATTACATTTGAGCACACCATCCGGTTCAATATCCTGTAAGGATTTTTTCGTCAGCACTCATCGCCTTTTCCGATAGAGAAACCGAAAATTCCCAACTGAAAACGGCACAGGCAGAAACGCCTGTTGAAAAAAATAGTTAACTTATTTGGTCAGCATAAAAGAATTGCATAATTTTACACTGTGTAGCGTTTTTCCATGTTCCGGCGGTCTTTCCCACGTTACAGCCAAGAAAATCCCCATACATAATTCTTTGCCTTCCCACCCTCCCCCTCTCATATGAAAAACTGACCTTTTACATGATTGCAAGAGTATTAAATCCAAAGTGGACATGTATTCCTATTTTTCTCGCTTTTCTTTCCCTCATCCTCGTTGTGGCCGGTCTTTCCGACGGGCTCGGAAATAACAGTTTCATTTCACGCATAGACTTTATCGACGGACAGATTGTCAGATCGATCAACGGTGCAAACACCCCTTTCTGGGACTCGTTCATGTATCAGTTCACCCAGAAATGGCTGTGGGTCCCTTTCTATATTTCGATCGTAGCCTTCCTTACAATGAATTTCACATTGAAACAGATGTTTTTCATCTCCATTTCAATTGTGCTTGTCATTTTGCTGGCCGACCAATTCTGTGCCGGAGTTCTCCGGCCGATGTTCGCGCGTTTCCGCCCGTCACACTCCCACTTGGCCGATGCGCTCCACTTTGTCAACGGATACCGGGGCGGCAACTATGGATTCCCTTCATGCCACGCGGCCAATTCCGTAGCCCTCGCCACGTTCCTGTGCTACATATGCCGCAACCACAGGGTGACACTTCTGCTCACGGTATGGTTTGCCCTGATGGGGCTCACAAGAATGTATCTTGGAGTCCACTATCCGTCGGATCTGATCGTCGGCTCTGTTATCGGAATCATTATCGGTGGCGGGATCGGCTTCATGTGCTGCCGGTTCAGCAATGTCAGTCCGGTTACACAGACCCGGCTGACGTGGCTGCCTTGGACCGGGCTCGTGCTGACATGCCTTTGGATCATAGGACGCTATCTGACTGACACGTTCGGATGACAAAACGACAGGCCCACCAACACCATACGCCGATCTCCCCTACCATAAAATGCTGGAGGGGAGATTATTTTTAGCTAATTTTTAGGTTTTGAGGGCTAATTTTATTAAAAAACAGCTGTTGCGGTATTAAATCATTTTAAATCACATTTCAAGTGTATTGCCGGAATGATTATTGCATTAACTTTGTGACGGGCAAATGGCAGATGCATTGACAGACAATAGCGTCACAGCCCCCCGGTAATTTATTCATCCAACCAAAAATTCAATCTTAATATGAAATTGAACCGACACATTCTCGTAATTGCCACAGGTGCGCTTGTTGCCTCAGCGGCTGCAGCTGCATGCTCTGAATCCACCAACGCTTCGGCGACAGATGGATTCCTGACCGTCGGACAGCGTCAGGCAACAAACACCGACTTCACCCGCGCGGCCGAATCGTCGATCAATGGCGTTGTTTCCATAAAAAGTTTCGCCACTCCACGGCAGCAACGCTCCTACAG
>JAIDXA010000063.1 GCA_029058705.1 Paramuribaculum sp.
ACTTGCTCTACCAACTGAGCTACGGAGTCTTTTTTATGTTGGTATTTTGCAAGAAGGTTTCCCTTTTGCGATGCAAAGTTACTGCGTTTTTTCGAGTCTGCCAAGATTTTTTTGCTATATTTTCGTTTCTGGCTGATTTTTTATCCTTTTTTGTCCAGTATTGGCTATGATGGGCACGTAGATTAACCCAGAATCAACTCCAGTTTCTTTGAAAATGATTTCAGAGACTGCCGGTGAGCCAATCTGAGCATTGCTTTTTTCATGACAGCATCAAGAAATGCATCGTTTCCGCGTCGTCAGATATTTAGAAAGTTTCAGAATGTCTGTCCGTAAGTGTCGCGGTCAAGCGTACGGTAGCTTATGGCTTCGGACAGATGGGCGACTTTTATCGGAGCTGTCAGTGCGTCTAAAAGCGATCGCTGATAAGCAGAATCCGACGGGTCGGGAAGAGCTTCCGCGTTGTCGAGATCGGCAATGGTGCGTGCGGTTCGCAGAATGCGATCGAAAGCGCGGGCTGACAGCCTGAGTTTTTCCATGCGTTCTTTCAGTTGCGCGAGTCCGGTTTCGTCGGGCCAGGCATATTTATGGATGAGTCGGGAGTTCATCTGTGCGTTGCAGTGGACACCAGGTTCTTCTTTATACCGTAATTGCTGAATGTTTCTGGCCGCTATTACCCTGCGGCGTATGTCGGCAGATGATTCCCCTGACTCGCGCGAGGCGAGATGGCCGAATTCCACAGGTTCTATCTCAACGTGCAGGTCGATACGGTCAAGCAAAGGTCCGCTGATACGGTTCATGTATCTCGTTACTTGTCCGGGCATGCATGTGCATTGGCGTGTAGGATGTCCATAATAACCGCATGGACACGGATTCATCGAAGCCACAAGCATGAATGACGCAGGATAATCGACCGAGTATTTTGCCCGCGATATCGAGATCACGTTGTCCTCGAGGGGCTGACGCAACACCTCAAGAACCGTCCGGGGAAATTCAGGGAACTCGTCCATGAAGAGTACCCCGTTGTGAGCCAGGGATATTTCGCCGGGATGGGGATTACTTCCGCCACCGACAAGTGCGACAGGCGAAACCGTGTGGTGGGGAGCCCTGAATGGCCGTCGTGTCATCAGACGCGATCCGTTAGGGAGTTTTCCGGCAACCGAATGAATTTTGGTCGTCTCAAGCGCTTCGGATAGCGTCAATGGCGGAAGAATCGACGGAAGCCGTTTGGCCATCATCGATTTGCCTGATCCGGGAGGCCCGACAAGCAGAATGTTATGACCGCCGGCACAGGCTACTTCAAACGCCCGCTTGACAACTTCCTGCCCTTTGACCTCAGAGAAATCCACATCGAAACCAGAGCAATGTGCAGCAAATTCCGCACGCGTGTCAACGATTGTAGGGTCTATCGATGTATTTCCTTCAAGAAACTCCACAACCTCGCGCAACGAGGAGACTCCATAGACTTCAAGATTGTTCACAACGGCAGCCTCAGGAGCATTTTCGCAAGGAACAATCATTCCGCGAAAACCACACTTGCGGGCAAGAATCGCCATCGGCAACACACCGCGGATTGGCAAGAGCGATCCGTCGAGCGAGAGTTCTCCCATTATCATGAAGTCGCCCAACTGCGGCACCGTGATCCGTTTCGAAGCTGCAAGAATGGCAATCGCTATCGGCAGATCATAGGCCGCGCCCTCTTTCTTGACATCCGCAGGCGACAGATTGACAACAAACCTCAGCCGCGGAAAATCATAGCCGCTCTGGTTGACAGCGGCCATTATGCGCTGGTAGCTTTCCCTGACAGCAGTGTCGGCGAGTCCGACCATATTGAATGTGGCACCGGTCGACGCTATGGTCTCGATGGTTATTTTAATTGCGTCAATGCCTTGCACTGCGGCGCCATAAGTTTTTATAAGCATAAGTCGGGCGTGGTTGGGAAACTGATTAATGTCCGAAACGGTTTTCGACAGCCGTGGCAGCAGCTTTTATGGAAGAACCACGGTAGATCTGGTGGCCTGCCGAATCAGCCACGATAAAATATGGATAGCGGGGAATTCCGAGTTTTCGCACAGATGTCGAGGCTACCGTCGCAGGAGCCCACGTCCGTCTCCAGGTTGCGGAATCGCCCTTTAGAGATTCGCGCCATTCGGCTGAATCGGACGCTGACGAAATTTCCACCGCTTCAAACCGACGGGGGCCGTAATTACGGGTCAGTGTCCGGATGTGCGAAGACACAGAATCCCGGGCCTGACGGTCGGCCGACATGAAACAGAACAGCGTAGCCGTCCGAGAGCGTGGATTGACACTGATGACCGAATCAGACACATCATAGAGATTCATAGACCCGATGGTTGTCGAAGCGGCTTCGCCAAGCTGTGCTGAAAGGGCTCCGGTAAAGTTCTGTACAATTTCCTGGGTTCGCGCCGAAGATGCCAGAAGCCCCATCAACGAGTCCGCTTCCTGTTCAAACCCTGATATACGGAAAAAACTGACTATAAGTGCAGTGGCCGCTTTCGACGATTTATTGCGCCCGACCCATCCGGCTATCGAGCGGTTCAAGGCGGCAGCATCACCTTTTTCAAGCAGAGCCGCGTTTTCTGACACCCATTCCGCTATTTTTTCCGAGTCACTGTTGCCGGACACCTTTATGGAATAAGGCTCGGCAACGTCGCCCGCCAGTCGCAGTTTGTCGCCGTTCTCCACTATGAGTGTGGCCAATTGCAGCCCGTCGCCGAGTGCGACTGTCAGAAGAGTCGGCCGGACAGACTCGCCGGTAATGACAAATTTATTTTCGGACGCAACAACCGAGACACGCTTGAGCCCCCCGGCCGCATAGTAGGTTGCGTTGACAATCTGGACGCCAAGGCCCTCTATTTCGCCTTGAATGACAAATTGTTTCTTTTTCGAGCAACCGCAAAGCGCCACTGCGATCACAAGCATTAAAACACGGACAGTCTGTTTCATTTCGTTTAATCGGATGGCCGCACCGGCGGCCTGAATGTATTGATTCACAAAATTAGCGATAACAGACCATTCCCGCAAACTATGGGCAGACAGAATGGCTTGAATCATCTGGTTTATGCAAAAAAGCGCGCCTGATCGCAACAAAACCCACGCTCCGGGCTATGAAAATACTCCGCAAGTGATTATCTTTGCGGAATGAAACTGAAATGTCTATTTTTGCTGCTGGTGTTGTCACCGCTGTTCCATCAGGTCAGCCTGAAGGCTCAGATCGTTGCACCCGACAGCATGACGATCGACACCGACAGCCTTCGGCGCGACTTCGACAACCAGCCCTATTTCGGTCTCTACAAGGACAATTATTTCACGTTTGGCATCCCTATCGGTGAAACCCCGACAAAAAGCAACTCCAACGTCAAGTTCCAGATATCGATTGCCCAGCGCCTGACGCGCAGCACCCTCCCATGGAACACATATCTCTTTCTCTTCTACTCCCAGAAGGTTTTCTGGAACGTGCTCGAAAACTCAATGCCGATGACTGACCTCAACTTCAATCCAGGCATCGGGCTTGTCAAGCCTCTTTTCGTAAAAGACAGATTCATCGGCAAACTGATGATGCTGGCCGAACATGAAAGCAACGGCCGCGACGGAGTCAAATCGCGTTCATGGAACAAGATCTCATTCGGGGCAAACATCATGATCGAGCCCACGTTCATTGTCCACGGAAAATTTTGGATTCCAATCATCGACGGAGGTGAAA
>JAIDXA010000064.1 GCA_029058705.1 Paramuribaculum sp.
CGTTGGTGGTGCCGTAGGCGATGCACTTGGGTATCCTGTAGAGTTTGTTTGCTCTTTTGAGGAAATCCGGGCAAAATTGAAGACGGAATCACTAAGTTATCCTTGGCTCGAAGATTATTTAGGCCATTATAAAGCGTTGTTCTCGGACGGTACGCAGATGACTCTTTATTCCGCCGAGGGTTTGCTTGAGGCAGAGCGTAGCGGCATGCAGCAGGCAACATCATCGGAGGATTTTCCAAAAGAACTTATTAACGGTTATGAAAATATTGTTTATCTGTACCGGTAATGCAAGCCGTTCACCCGCTGCAGAAACCGTTCTCAAAAAATTGATTGCCGACAATAACATAGAGCAAGTCGAAGTAGCTTCCTGTGGCACGAAAGTGCCACAAGGTCTCGTCCGGGAGGAAATTATGTGTCGCATAGCAGCCGAATATGGTTATAATATGGGCGGCAGTGCTGTCCCTGCGTCTGAAACTCTGCTCAACTCAGCCGACATGATAATCGTAATGACCGAACGACATCGTACCGAAGTGTCACGTCTGTTGAAATACGACTGCTGGAATCGCATATTCCGTTTCAATGATTATTGTTTCGGAGAACCTGTAGACCTTCCTGACCCGCACTATCAGACCGAACACGTCTACCGCACTTGCTTTGCCACAATCGAGCAGGGGTGTAAGGAAATCATCAAAAAATTAAAATAGTTTTTCACAGTTTCCATACCTGTCTATTGCTGTTTCGTAAAATTCACAACTTTGGGAATCTGACCATAGAGGCTCATTATATAATATATAAATTATATAATATATAAGCGGTGTTGCCACCTCAAAAAAGACTTTGCAATAAGCTGTAGAATGGGTTGAAGATAGCATGAGAACTAAACAGGAGCGGAACTACGAAAAAACATTCGCAGCCCCGCTCCCGATATTACTTGTTCTCACTACTGATTTATCGATCCCACAAGTTCGCGTATGTCGTTCACGCCATGGCGCGAACAGTAATCTTCCATATACTCGATTATGCGCACAGTTGCTGTCGGATCTATAAAATTTGCTGTACCGACTTCTATTGCAGTCGCACCGGCAAGCATAAATTCAATCGCATCGCGACCGTTCATGATGCCACCGAGCCCGACAACAGGAATATTGACAGCCTTGGCTGTCTGCCACACCATTCTGACAGCGACCGGACGGACAGCCGGACCCGACAGACCGCCTGTGAC
>JAIDXA010000065.1 GCA_029058705.1 Paramuribaculum sp.
CCCCGCGATCGCCATTGCTCCGACGCCGCGTCCGATAAATATGCTGTCTATGATGTTGTAGAGCGATGTAGCCAGACTTGCGATGATGGCCGGCACTGAATAGTCGACCAGCAGTTTCGTTATAGACTTGCTGCCGAGCTGCATCGGCGATGTTTTCTGTATTTTGTCCATCTGTTGTGTCTGCGGTTCAAAAACGGTTTCTATTTTTTAACGTTTTTAGTTGTGGTTTTTCTTTTTGAGGTGTTAAATTTGCGGAATTTTAGAGAGTGTTTGGATTTAAATTCAAACACTCTCTTATGACAGATCAGATTCTAAAAAAAAATGAAGAATTCAGTTCCTTTTGGCGCGCTGTTCGATCTTGACGGCGTGTTGATTGACAGCGAGACGACCTATACCCGGTTCTGGTCGGAAATCGACCGGATCTATCCGACCGGCATTGAAAACTATGCGCTTGCCATCAAGGGCACGACGCTGCCCGAAATAATGAGGCATTATGAAGACAGCCGCGTCAAGGCTGATATCCTGCGCCGCATTACCGAGTTTCAGGAAACGATGGTCTATGAACTCTATCCCGGTGTTGCCGATTTCCTTTCGATGCTGCGCGACAATTCGGTTCCCATGGCCATTGTCACAAGCAGCGATGACAGGAAAATGGAGCTTCTCTTCCGGCAGCATCCGGCTTTTCGCGGATTCTTCACTTCGGTAATCGATGCTTCGATGGTGACTCGTTCGAAGCCGGATCCCCAGGGCTACCTTCTTGGCGCGGAAAAAATAGGGGTGTCTCCCGAAAACTGTTTCGTGTTCGAGGATTCTCTGCAGGGTCTTAAGGCGGGTAGGGCTGCCGGAGCTATGGTCATTGGGCTCGCAACGACCTATCCGGCACGGAAAATCGCCCCCCTCGCCGACATGGTCATTGACGGCTTGGGAGGCGTTTCGATGAATGATCTGATTGGTCTGAAAGACTCTCTCAGCAGGCCTTGAAACTCATGTCGAGGCCTTTGACGGAATGAGTCAGAGCGCCTACGGAGATGAAATCAACACCGCATTCGCCGTATTGGCGCAATGTTTCGAGTGTGATTCCTCCCGACGACTCGATTTCGCAGCGCCCGTTGATCTGCCTTACGGCGTCGCGTGTGCGTTCCGGGGAGAAGTTGTCGAGCATGATGCGGTCGACACCAGCTTCGAGTGCCTGGTCGATTTCTTCGCTGTTGCGCACCTCGAGTTCGATTTTAAGATCCTTGCCGTTGGCCTTGCAGTAGTCTTTCGCCGCTTTGACTGCCTGCGGAATTCCGCCGGCAAAGTCAACGTGGTTGTCTTTGATGAGGATCATGTCGAACAGGCCGATGCGATGGTTTTCTCCGCCTCCGATCTTGACTGCCTCTTTTTCGAGCAGGCGCATTCCCGGAGTTGTTTTGCGGGTGTCGAGCACTTTTGTTTTCAGTCCGTCGAGTTCTTTCTGGTAGCGGGCCGTCATTGTCGCGATTCCGCTCATGCGCTGCATTATGTTGAGCATGATGCGCTCGGTCTGGAGCAGGGAGCGGACTTTGCCCTCGACAACGAAAGCGATGTCGCCGGGCTTCACGTGGGCGCCGTCGCCTATCATCACTGTCATTTTCAGCGATGGATCGAATTTTGCAAAAACCTTTTTCGCGATTTCGACTCCGGCAAGAAAGCCCTCTTCTTTGACAATCAGTTGCTGACGTCCGGTTTCTTCTTCAGGAATGGTTGAAAGCGTGGTGTGGTCACCGTCGCCCACATCTTCGGCAAACGCCAGTGTGAGCAGGTCGTCTATGAGTTCTTCTTTTGATTTCATTTCGCTTTTGATTAATTTTGCACAAAATTAATTATTTGCCGCCAACTCCACAAATAGATCATTTATGAAAATAACCCTTCTGTGTATCGGCCGTACCCGCGACCAGCTGCTTGACAAGGCGATTCAGCGCTATGTCGACCGTATCGGCCACTATGTGGGCTTCTCGTTCCAGATGTTGCCCGATCTGAAATCGACGGCACGTCTGAGCGAAGCGCAGCAGAAAGAGCGCGAAGGGGCCATGATCCTTGGCGCGCTTCAGCCCGGCGATCACGTCGTGTTGCTCGACGAACGTGGCAGGGAGCTGACTTCACGAGGCTTTTCCGAAGAGATCGGGCGTCGGATGAACAGCGGGTTGAAGCGTGTTGTCTATGTTGTCGGAGGACCCTATGGGTTTTCCCCGGAAGTCTACAGTAGGGCTGACTCTATGATGTCGCTCTCGCGCATGACCTTCTCTCATGAAATGGTCCGCCTGTTTTTTGTCGAGCAGATCTACCGGGCAATGACGATCATGCGCGGCGAACCCTATCACCATGATTGAAGTATCTCTTAATAAGAGAGTGTGACTGTCGGATAAACTGATGTGGATAAGGGTTTAAACGGGTGCGGTTGAGGGTGAAATGCTAAATAATCACCGTTAACAACCGTTTTCTGTTAACTTAATTTTGTGAATTGGATGTCGAGGTTTGGATTATTTTGTGATAAAAAAAGTTAAAACGGAATTTAGGTATAGAAAGTTTTGATATTCTGATTACTTTTGCAATGGTAAATCATCTCTTATTAAGAGATTGCGATTCCTGAGTAATTCTCTTAGAATCTTAAAGATAGAATTTTCAAATCTAATATATCAATCATTATCAGCAAATTACCAACCTTATGCTAAAACCAACCCGTACAGTCGGCAAGGTCCTTTTCATGGCCGCGCTGACAGGTTTCGCGTTTGTTCCTGCTTCGGCGGCAGCTGCTCCGGCTCCGACCGCAGTGGCGCAGGCAACGTCGGCGTCCACGGCAACCGGTGTTGTCGTCGACGAGACCAACGAACCAATGATAGGTGCAACAGTGCAGGTTGCCAACAATCCCGCTCAGGGTGGTGCAACCAACATTGACGGAGAATTCAGCATTACGAACGTCAAGATTGGCACAAAACTCAAGATCTCCGCAATCGGCTACAAGCCGGTTGAGGTTGTCTGGAACGGTCAGAAACTTGATGTCAGGCTCGCCCCCGACACCCAGGTGCTTGATGAAGTCGTGGTCACCGCGATGGGTATCAAGAGAAAAGAGTCGTCGCTGACCTATGCCACCCAGGAGCTCAAGAATGACGAGCTGATGAAGGTGCAGGGAAGCAACTTTGTCAACTCTCTTACCGGTAAAGTTTCAGGTGTTGCGATCTCGCAGTCGGCCGGCGGTGCGGGAGGTACATCGAAAATCCTTCTCCGAGGCAACAAATCGGTAATGGGTAACAACTCTCCGCTTATCGTTGTCGACGGTATTCCTATGACAAACCAGGTCGGCGACGCTTCGTCGAGCTATTCGGCAAGCTGGGACCCCACTTACTCCTCTTCAGGTGAAGGTGGCGACGCCCTCGCGCTCATCAACCCCGACGACATCGAGAGCATCAACGTGCTTAAGGGAGCAAATGCAGCAGCCCTCTACGGTTCGGCAGCTGCCAACGGTGTGCTCATGATCACCACCAAAAAAGGTAAGGAAGGGAAGATCTCGGTCACTGTCAATTCAGGTGTGACATTCGAACGCGCCCTGATGACTCCGAAACTCCAGAAAACCTATGGCTCGGCAATCGACCTTACGACAGGTACGATCGCTGTCGACGCATGGGGCAAGAAACTTTCCGACATGACGGCTGAGGATCTCGCCTTCTCCGGCGCGCATCTCACGAATGTCTACAACGACAATGTCAACGACTTCTTCCGCACCGGAACAACCTGGAACAACTCGGTTTCTATTTCGGGCGGTAATGATCTGATGAGAACTTACTTCTCCTACTCTAACTCTAATGCCAACGGTATTATCCGCACAAACAATTATAACCGTAACACATTCTCGTTCCGTCAGAACTATAATCTGTTCAACAACAAGCTCCATATCGATGTGGCGTTGAACTATGTATATGCCAAGACGCGCAACCGCGCCGGCGGCGGTACGGTCCTCAATCCGCTCTACGACCTCTATCTCACCGCTCCCAACATCGACATGAATTATTATCGTAATAATTACTACGTGAAAGAAGGTTCATGGGAGTCAAACGCACACACTTATTTCATCGGCGGACAGCGTGCTACCGGAACCACAATGTTGTCCGGAATGCAGCAGGTGTGGGCATATCCGACCGCAAAACACAACAACCCCTACTGGCTCACCGGCATCAATAACGGAAACACTGTCGAAGAGAGAGCCTACGGTTATGCAACTGTTTCTTACGACATCTGGGACGGTCTGACGGCTCAGGCGCGTGTCAACCTCGACCGTGCGAAGCTCTCCGGCGAAAGCCACCGCTATGCCACGACCCAGTCGGTTTCCGCAATGGAAGATTACGGTAAGTTCTCTCAGGACCGCTCGTCAAGCAACGACGTTTATGTCGATGTCCTCCTCAGCTATAACAAGGAGATCAAGGATTTCAATGTGTCGGCTACCGCAGGTTGGTCGGGTCACTCTGTAAAGAGCACATGGCAGAAAATCTGGGCTGACGCCACTTATTATACCCATTCGATGGACAACCTGCCGACGATCGTGAACATGTTCGAGCCGACTGTGCAGTGGGCCGGAACTCCTGTCACCTATGGCAAGGATTCGAACTGGGACAAGGGTCTGTTCTTCACCGGACAGCTCGGATGGCGCGACATGGTCTACATTGAAGGTAGCTACCGTCAGGACTGGTATCGTGCGTTCCGTCAGTTCGTCGACCGTGGAACCCCCGACAACTACGGCTACTGGTCGCTTGGCGGTAACACCCTCGTTCACCGTTATCTGACGATGCCCTCGTTCATCAACTATCTGAAGGTGCGCGCGTCATACTCTGAAGTGGGTAACTCGATTCCCAACGTGTTCTATTCGCTCGGAACCCTCAACCTTGCAACCGGCGCATTGTCTGGATCGGGCTACGGCTACTTTGCCAACCCGCGTCCTGAAAAATCGAAATCGATCGAAGCCGGTTTCGACATCGCGTTCTTCAACAACAACCTGATGTGGGATCTTACCTACTATCACACCGACCTCACCAACTCTTATTTCGTGGCTCCCTCGGCTTCAGGTAAGGCAACTCCGGTCAACACCGGTCTTATCCGCAACCAGGGTATCGAGACAACCTTGAGCTACAACATCCTGGCCGGCCGCGACTGGATCTGGAAAACAGGCGTCAACCTTTCTTATAACGACAATAAGATTGTGAAGACCTTCAAGAACTCCCAGGGACAGCCCGCCCGCATGGAGCAGAACATCGCCAACGGAAAGATTCTCGTCCGCTATGATGAGGGCGGTTCCTACGGTGACATGTACACCCTCGATTTCCGTCGCAACGAAGACGGTTCGATCTGGCTGTCGAAAAACACCGGTACACCCCAGCTCTCGCCCCGCAACTATGTCTATCTCGGCAACATGAACTCGAAGTGGCAGCTCGGATGGTCAAACACTTTCACTTGGAAAGACCTCTCGCTCTACTTCCTTATCTCAGGCCGCATCGGTGGCAAGACCATCTCTCTGACCGAGGCATATCTTGACAATGCAGGTATGTCGGAACGTTCAGGACAGGCACGTCTCAACGCAGAGCAGAACAACATCTATTGGGTGGGTCCCGACGGAACTCAGAAGCCCGGTATGTATGTCGGCGAGACTATCGTGCCGATCGACGAGTACTACAAGACTGTCGGCGGTCAGATGTTCGCTTCCGAATATGTCTACGACGCAACCAACTTCCGCCTCGGCGAGCTTTCGCTCGGCTACACATTCCGCAACCTTCTCAAAGGCGGAATCCGCAGTCTCAACCTCTCGTTTGTAGGCCGCAACCTCTTCTTCCTCTACAAGAAGAGCCCGGTGGATCCCGAAATCTCGCTCTCGACCAAAAACGGTATGGGTGCTGTCGATGTGTTCAACCTTCCTTCAACCCGTTCCTACGGTATCAATCTGAAACTTGAATTCTAATCACTGAAAAAGATTTTCCAACAAATGAAACTTGACATAATCAAATATGCGGCCGCTGCGCTTCCTCTTCTCGGTATGACCGCGTGTATGGATTTCGACACTCCTTCCGATGAGTTTACGGGTTCTCAGGACAAGATCGACGACCAGGTCTATCAGGGTCATCCCGACAGCATTCCCTACACAGTCGTGGCCGACCAGGACTCTGTGAACGATGCCCGCAACACTCTCCGCCAGAATTTCTCGCAGATGCTCAACGCTGAGTATTACATGAAGGGCGGAAAAGGCGGCAGCCTTCCTCAGGAACACCAGTATCAGTATGTCTACAATCTCCATATCGACAACTATGCCGGTTATTGTGTGGCCGACCAGAACTTCGACGGACGTCTGGTGACAACCTATTCCTACTACCGCGATTTCTGCGACGGCCCTTACGGAGCCTACAAGGACATCCGCAATCTTCTCTGCAACACCCTGAACCACCCGATGATCGACCGCCTGCCTGAAATCAAGGCTATCGCGTTGGCGCTCTTCAGCTACACATCGCAGGAAATGGTCGACATCTACGGCTCGGTGCCCTACACCGATTTCAAAAACAACCGTCAGGATGCTCCCTTCAACTTCGAACCAGGCAGCGAGATTTATAAGAAGATCGTCAACAATCTCGACACCATCAACGCATGTCTGAAACATTTCGATACAAAACCGAGCTGGTATAAGAGCATTGTCAACGGAATTCTCCAATACCCCGCCGACGGTATAACCCACGACAAACAGGTTTCGTCATGGCGTCGCTTCGCCAATTCACTGAAGCTCCGCATGGCCATGCACTATGTGAAATATGATCCTGTACAGGCCAGAGCGTGGGCTGAGGAAGCTGTGCGCGAAGGAGTGGTTTCAACGACCGACGAGGAGATCGTGCTTGACATCAACAGCGGTCTCGTGTCGAATCCTCTGACTTTCATCACCAACACATGGTGCGACTCACGCCTCAATGCTTCTTTCGAAAGCCTTCTTGCCTCGCTTGACCATCCTTATCTGAAATATGTGTTTGCCAAAAACAGTGCCGACATTGTCAATTCATCCACCGGCGAGGTGCTTCCTGCCAACACTCGTGTTGTCGGTCTGCGTGCGGGTCTGATAATGTCGCCCGGTCAGACAGTGATTGTCAATCCCCGCGTTGCCTATTCGGGTTTTGTCCTCGATGATTATGATCATGATCCTATCGTCTATTCGGCAATGAACGATGCCCCGTGCTATTATTTCAAGGTTTCGGAAATGCATTTCCTCCGTGCCGAGGGTGCTGTCCGCGGTTGGGACATGGGCGGTACGGCCGACGAGTTCTATCGTAAGGGAATCGAGACTGCCCAGCTCGAGTGCCGCATGCAGGACTACAAGCACTACTATCTCCGTTATCTTGATGACTACATGAATGTGTCCGAGCCCATCGACTATGTCTACCGCGATCCGATGGACAGCCGCAACGACCATCCGAGTGTGACCAAGATCGGTGTGAAATGGAACGATGGCGATCCTCTCGAAGTCAAGCTCGAAAAGATCATAACCCAGAAATATATCGCATTGTATCCTTACGGAAACGAGGCTTGGACTGAGGCGCGCCGCACAGGCTATCCGAAAATGTTCCCTGTTCTCAATGCTGAGGACTATTCAGACGGCAGCTATGCATATCCTGAAGAAATCATCCGTCGCATTCCGCTGCCCGGCGGAGGTTCTTCCGAGGGCGACGCAGACATCATGAACAGTGGTGTTCCCGCGCTTCAGGCCGACGGCGGATTCGGCGACTATCAGTACAGCCGCATCTTCTGGGATATCGACCGCCCCAATTTCTAATTGAAAATAATCACGGACAGGAGCTGCGGCTCTCCGCCGGCTTCTGTCCGTTTCATCCAATCAAAACAATTACCATTATTAATTTAAACCAAACCTTAACATGAAAAAATCTACTCTTTTCGCAGCTGCGTTTTTTGCCGCAACTGCAATTGTAGGCGCTCCTCAGGCTAAGGCTCAGGCTATTCCGTCGGCATCGACCACTCTTTATGATTTCTCAGGGTGGGACGGCCGTAATATGCTCGTGCTTTTCGCTGACGCGGCCGACAAAGGTCTGAAGTATCCGACGAAAGCCGACTTCGAGGCTGCCGGTATCAACATCGACCTCGAGTTTGCCCGTTCGCACACCCGCTATCAGCCGATCATTGAACAGAGCGCTGAAAACAACCTGATTTCGAGTGTGTATCCTACGCGTCGAATCTGGATGAACCTTCCGACAGGTGCCGGTAAAGTCACCGGTGGTTATCCTACTGGTGAGTTCAGCAGCGATGTCTACACAATGTGGAACTTCACCCACATTTTCGGTTCATGGAATCATGGCTTCATGCAGGCTCCCGGTGCATGGGTGGATGCCGCGCACAAAAACGGCACCTACATCTATTCCGGTATCGAGTTCTTCGACTATGCTTCAGGCAGCCAGTCGGCTTACAGCGATTTCATAGCAACCAAGAACGCGGATGGAAGCTACAAGTATCTCGACGCAGTTCTGAACTGTCTTCTCTTCCTTGGTCAGGACGGTATCAACTACAACTTCGAGCAGGGTCTTCCCAACGACAAACTCGTGGCATTCCACTCGGCTCTTTATCGCCGTGCGAAAGAAATCGGTTTCGATAACTTTCATATCGGGGCCTACACCAATAGCGCATCACTACCTTCTGGAAGTGCCTATAAAATGCTTGGCGATAACAGAAAGACTGTAGGCGAGCTCGAAGGAGAGGATGCAAGCAACACCCAGGTTCTCGGTCAGGTGCACGATGCGTTCCTCAACTACTCGGGCGGTGACTTCTACACCAACTGTACTACGTCACTCAACGCGGCAAAAGCTGCAATGGGTACGGCTGAAAACGTTTATCAGGGTGTGTGGATCTGTACCATGGACCGTGCATGGACCGCAATGAACACCGCAGCCAACAAGGAGATGAACATGTGTCTCTGGGGCGAGCATTCTGAATCGCGTTTCTGGCAGTTCAATGTCGGAACATCCGTTATGAATGCCCAGGAAAACTATCAGATTCTTCAGGACCGCACTACCGGCGGTGGTAACCGCAACGTACTCAACCGTCCGGCAATCGCTTCATCCGGCCACAACTTCTCGGTTATGGCCAATGAGCAGAGCAAGCAGATGGCTACGTTCGCAGGTTTCGCTTCTATGGCACCGGAACGTTCGGCTGTCAAGGGCAATCTTCCTTTCAGCTCATTCTTCTCGCTCGGAAACGGTGAGGTTTATTTCTACAAAGGAAAACAGACCCACGGTTCATGGTATAACATGTCTCAGCAGGATTATGTGCCTACTTACCGCTGGCTTCTGGCCAAGCAGGGCGACATGACAACTGCCACCACTGACACCAAACTCGACGTACGCTTCAGCCACGAAGAGGCTTATGTGGGTGGTTCTTCAATCCGCATCTCCGGTCAGGCCGCAGGTACCGACGTTGTCATCTACAAGTCTGAACTCGCTGTCAACGGTCCTGTTACCGCCAAGGTGGCTGTCAAGAACATGGCTGCCGGCAAGAATGCCTCTAACCTCTCGCTCATCATCCAGAAAGGCGACGGTTCATGGATCAGCGTACCCTACGGCGACACTTCCGACCGTGCTTGGGAAGAAAAATCGCTCACTGTCAACGGCCTTTCCGCTGGCGATGTTATCAAGCACATCGGTGTGAGAATCGCAGGTTCGTCGGCCGATTATAAAATCTATCTCGGCGCGCTCGCACTCTTCGTCGGTTCTGCCGCAAAGACTCCGGCTGCCATCGCCGCTGCCGCACG
>JAIDXA010000066.1 GCA_029058705.1 Paramuribaculum sp.
TTTCGGTTAATACTCTTGCCCCGCAATTTACGAATAAAACCCCTGACTTGCAAATTTTTGGTGAAAAAATGAATGAGCCCGGAAGAGCCCGAATGGATGCCGAATGGATTTTTGAAAACCGAACTTATGGAACGCGTATGTCAGTGGCGTCCAGCGGGGATTGCAGTGGGGCAAAAAACGAATCCCCCCGAGCGTGGCTTATTTGTAAAAGTCACGGCGGGGGGACGGTTGTGGCCTTGTTACAGCAGGCAGGGGAGGGATGGTTATCGGGCGATATGTGCGATGACGTCGGTAATGAAGTTGTTTCGTTCGGCGTCGGATTTGCGGGACATGTGGTCGCAGTTGAACCATTGGACCGAGTTCATGCCGACGGGAGTGAGGGTCATTGGGGCGAGATAGCCCATTATGTAGTTGCCGAATAGTTCGGAGTCGTCTTCGGAGGTTGTGATGAGGGTAGTGTCGTTGATTGACAGACAGGGCATGATTGAACCTTCGGGAGTGAAATCGTAGACGATTCCCTTGATGAACGATTTGTCGATGAAGCCTTTGAGCATGGCCGGCATGGAGCCCCACCATATCGGGAAAATGAAGATTATCTTAGTCGTTTTCGAGAGGGTTTCGGCATATTGCCGGCTCTGAGGGTCGGAGGAGCTTCCTGAAGTCCAGCATGCGAGGTCGGCAGAGTCGAGGACGGGATTGTAGTTTTCGCCATAGAGGTTTATCACGTCATATTCGCGTCCCTCGCGGGAGAGGACGGTTGTTATTTCGTTGAGGATTCTGTGGCAGAAACTGTCGGTCTGGGGGTGGCAGAAAACGATGGTGATCATGAGTAGGGCGGGTGTTGATAAAGAGGGTTAATTTCAGAGTAATTAAAAGAGACAATGTGTCTAAAAGAGACAATATGTCGGTAAAACAACACAGCAGCCGCGATGGTTTTGCGGCTGCTGTGTTAAATATGGTTAATTGATGATTGTCGCGTGGTGTCTGTCAGTCCTGTCTGTTCCATTGCTCGACGACGTCGCTGATGTCGATTCCGAGCATTTTCATTTCGCTGAAGAGGTCTTTGAGGCGGGTGTCGAAGAATTCCTGCCGTCGCAGAAGCTGTACTCTCTGCCGGGCGTCGTCGGCCAGGAAGTAGCCCATTCCGCGTCGGGAAATGATCAGGTCGTGTTGCTGGAGGTAGTCGAACGCTTTCAGGACTGTGTGGGTGTTCACGGCCAGGCTGACAGCCATTTCCCTGACTGACGGAACTTTGTCGCCGGCAACCCATGCTCCTGAAATGATGCATGAGAAGCAGTAGTCGATTATCTGACGGTAGATCGGTATGTCGTTTCTGAAATCCATTCAAACACACTCTTAAAATTGGAGAGACTTCATTTTGCGATAGGCAAGGGTCAACATCAGAACGGTATAGCTGACGGCGACGGCCGCGAGCGTGTAGAGCAACGGCATGATGTTTCTGAGTACCATTCCGGTGAATTCAGGATTGTCGGGATCGGAAGCTACGCGGGCGAAGTCGGGATTGGATGCAATGTCGTTTAAAGTGCCATGGATGGCCATGACCGCTCCGCTGATTCCGGCGATGACGCTGTAGACGACGATTGTCAGGATTGTCATTCCGATGGCCATTCCGATAGTGTTGCGGATGCGTGTCGCTACAATAAACATGCATGTTACGAGTGGGGGAAACGCGTTGACGACCGTTGCCAGGCCTTTGGAAGAGAAGCTGTACGTGTTTAATGAACCCGCAAGCTTCAGGAATTCGGATGGTTCGCAGTATAATCCGAGGATCTGTGATGCGGCCATGTTGGGGAGGTAGACGAGGATCGGATTGATTATTAGGCATGCTACGGCGAGGACGGTCATTTTTTCGGCTGCCGTGGCGGGAAGCATTGTCCTGACGACGGGGCTTGCGTTGCGGCAGTAGAAAAGGGGAAAGAAGTAGAGCATGACCGAGAGGATGAGGGACAGGAGTCCGGAGAAAATGATTCCGATTTCCCACTGGTTCAGGATGGTTGTCAGGATGCCGATAGTCAGGCTGACGGCGGGGTATAGAATGAATGCGATTCTGAATGAGGGCATGCAGAAGCGGACGACCATCATCATCCGCCGGAATGAAAATTTGCGGGATTGTGTCATGATTCTGTTTGGGAAAGTAGTTTGATGATCGAATGGCGGCTTGAGACGTTCTGGAGACCGTTGTAGAGGAGCAGATAGTCGATGTCGGTCAGAGGAGAGCCGGTTCTGCGCGGGACAATGGCGCGGAAGCGTCCGAAGTATTGTTCGATGTAGACGGCGTCGGCCGGGGGCATAGTTTCTGTGACGAAGTCGAGTCGTTCGACAATTTCCCAGACGGGCATGTTGAGGATGAGCCGGCCTGCAGATAGGAGGATCACGGAGTCGAAGAGCTGCATGAAGTCGGCGACGGTGTGGGTGGAGAGGATGACGGTCTGCGATTCGTCGATGCATTCCGACATTAGAGAAAGGACAAGCTGTTTGGCCGTTATGTCGAGTCCGTTGGCGGGTTCGTCGAGCAGGAGCACGGCAGGGCGCAGGGCGAGGGCGTAGGCGAGGATCGCTTTCTTGCGGTTGCCGAGCGAGAAGGAGTCGATCGGTTCGTCGCCGTTCATTCCGAATGTCTCGAGGTTGCGGCGAAGCATTTCGTGGTCGAAGGCGGGGAAGAATGGGGCGTGGAGTCTGACCATCCCGTTGATTGTCGGGAACGGGAACTTCATGTCGTCGCTGACGAAGAAGATTTGTTGCATGAGTGCCGGGTCGCGTCGTCCCGGGGCCATTCCGTCGACAAGACATTGCCCGGGATCGGCAGGAATCAGGAGTCCGGCGATCAGATGGAGGAGTGTCGTTTTGCCGGCGCCGTTCTCTCCGAGCAGAAGGTGGATGCCCGGTTTGATGTCGGCTGTCATGTCGTTGATGGCGTAGAAGCCTTTTCGGTTTCTGTAGGCGTAGGAAAGATTGCAGAGCGAGATCATGACTGCTGTGATTTTGGGTTGGTTATTTAACGGGTTCGACGGTGTAGCCGGCGTTGCGCAGGAGGCTGATGAGTCCGGTGTCGCCGGGAAGGTGTCCGGCGCCGACGACGATGAGGATTGACGCGGTCGGGATTGCTCCGATCAGGATGTCGAGCCATGCCCGGTTGCGGTTTTCGAGGAGCAGGCGAGCTTCTTCCTCAGTCATACCGTCGTTTTGGGCTTCGGCAATCAGTTCGGCGAGTCCGTTGAGGTCGGCAGCGAGGTAGGCATCGGCCAAAGAGTGGATCTGTCCGACGGTTTTTTCGGGGTCTTCAAGGAGTTTTTTCAAACCTTCGGCCTGCCGGGCGACGGGCGTGCCGAAGAGCAGGTCGAGCTGGGATTCGAGAGATTCGAGTCCGCGGACCTGTTTTGCGTTTTCCCGTGCCATTTTCTGGATTGTTTTGTCGAGTTGCTGCTCAGGGTTGAATCCGGGGAAAGCTTTCTGGGAGTATATGGCGGCGATTGTGTTTGAGACGGATGCCGGTTTCAGTTGTTCGAGAGCGGCCGCAGTTACAGGCAGTCCGCCTTCCTTGAGCATGCGGTCGATCGTTGCGAGGGAGTTCGGGTCGAGCACTTTCGAGAGGGTGCTGTCGGCGGGGGCAAGGACGTAGGAGACCATTTTCATCTGAGTTGCGGGATCCTCGAGGAGTGACATGTCGATTTCGCCATATATGGTTTCGGCCGATTTGAATGCGTTGTCGAATCCGGGAGTCGATTCGAGAACGGAAACAGGCGCAAGGTGGTGGGTTCCGAAGATCCATGATGGTTTCGCGGCGTCTTTGCCGGATATTTTCCAAAGGAGCTGGGCGTTGGCGGAGACAGTTGAGGCCAGGATGAGGAGAAGCGTGAGGATTTGAGCTGTACGTTTCATCGGTAGAGGTGGTTTTGGTGGATTAGTTTGATTGGTTTGTTGTGGTGTTGTAGTCTTGTACAACACTGCAAAGGTAGGCATAAAAAATAAATTGCCAAATAAATCGGCAATTTTTTTTGTGGGGAGGGGGATTTTCAG
>JAIDXA010000067.1 GCA_029058705.1 Paramuribaculum sp.
GCTGAAGGCGGCGTCCGGGTTTGCGGTGGGCTCTTGCAGCTGACCATGTCGACTCATATTCGATTTCATTTGAACCCCGGAAACTCAGACAGACAAAACACTCCCCGCAGTTACGGCGCATCAGCTGACGGGGATCCTTCAGTGTGACACTGCCGTCCGTTTCCGCCGCCTCGCCCTGCATCCTGGTGTTGGCCAGACGGGGAGTCGTCCCGTAGAGTGCCAGACAGATCGAATCGAGAATCGTCGACTTGCCCGCTCCGGTTTTCCCGGTTATCAGAAAAACTCCGCACCCCTCGAGCGGGGCGCTGTCGAAATCTATTGTTGCATCCTCGATCGAGGCTATATTATGAATTTTCAGCCGGCGGAGTTTCATTTTCCGTAATCCTCATTTTTTTTGTTCAGAGAGCGTTTGGATTTCATGCGTATTACTGTTGACGCGGTTTAAATTCAAACACTCTCTCAGTCACGCAGCTCATCCCTGACGGTTGCTATCGTCGACTTAAGCATGTCGATCGACTCCTCGCTGAGATCTTCCCCCGTGTCGGCGGCAAATCTCATGGCGATTTCGATCGGATCACTCTCCCTCAGCTCTTCGACAGACATATGGTTTCCTTTCTCTCCAGTCATCTCCATTCTTTTCATGTTCAGACGGCAAAATCTTGCGGCCTTTCCGATGCAGGCTTGTTCGGCCTGGGCCGAAGCATCTGATGGAACCGTACTGTCAGCCAGGATATTTAGCCTTATGTATGCGGCTGCATCATCGGGAAATTGCCTGAGCAGACTGATTGCGTGGTCCCAGGTGGCGAAACCGCGTGTCGGAAGCGTAACCAGTGGCCGGATGCCGGCGATCTCCTCCCGCCTGAGGGTCGGAGTGTCGCCATGCTGCCCGATCTCGGCAATCGTAACGGAATGTCTGTATGATTCCGAAAAATCGACAGCGACCAGACTGCCGCTGTAGCTGATCCTGCGGCCGGTTCCGGAAATTGTCTGCGGGCGGTGGATATGCCCGAGGGCGATGTAGTCATAGCCATCTCCGAGATCTTCAGCTCTGACGGCATCGATCCCGCCGGCACTCATTTCAGTGGCGGAGCTGTGTCCCGAATAGTCACACCCGGCTATCGTCGTATGGGCTGCCAGGACAACAGGCTTCTTTCCGTCCGATGCCTTGGCTGCCATCCTTGAAAGCTCGTCCATGAACCCTGCCGGCAGGTTGCGCGGATGAGTGTAGGGCAGGGCGGCGACAATTCCTCCGTCCTCGCCGCCGACATGTATGATATGCGATCCCGCATCATCGCGATTGACCGTCCCGAACACATGCACACCCAGCCGTTCCCATGGACGCCGGAAAACCTCATGGCTGCTGCCGCTGTCGTGGTTGCCGGCAATCGCGACGACAGTCATCTCCGGAGCAGCGTCACGGATCTCCACAATCGTTTCTGAAAAAATCCTTCTGACTGCCGCCGACGGCTGGGCCGTGTCAAAAATATCGCCCGCAAGAATGAACGCATCCGGTTGTTCCCTGCGCACGACTTCCACAACCTGGCGCAGCGCGTCAGCCTGTTCGACGTAACGGTCGAAGCCGTTTATTGAATGCCCGAGATGCCAGTCGGCTGTGTGTAGAATCTTCATTTACCGAATGTCTGTGTTGCCAATGCAAATTAAACCAATAATTCCCATTTGGCCAAACTCTTTTGCGCGCAAGGTTGTGAGTGTGATAAAAAAAATGTAATTTTGTACCGATGAATTTTTCGTTTCGAACACACTAACCAATCATTTTTTAACACACTTTTTTGATGAAACATTTCTTACGTGAATGGTGTCTGGCTGGTCTGTCCGGATTAATGGCCTGTTCAACGACATCATGTGTCGACAATGACTATGATCTGACAAATGATATTGACCTGACCATCAATGTTGGCGGCGACCTTTCCGTGCCGGCAAGCAGTACGGATAAATATTCCATGGCGCAGATTCTTGATCTGGACAACAACAGCTCGATAAAACCCGACGGCCACCTCTACGGATACGCCGATGGCGACTATGTTCTCGTGCAGTCGGGAAATTCGACAAACTCCAGCGTGACAATTCCGCGCCAGCAGCTCTCCGACGTCGAATGTAACTCCGCAATGACTTCCGTTTCATTCGTTGGCGTCGGCTCGTCAGCGGAAATCGACATTGAAATCGACCGTATCGTTAACCCCATCACTGTTGAGGAAAACAATATCGACCGCAGCATCATATCTCTTTCCCAAGTCGTTTCCGATATCAAAGTGAACTTCGACATAACACCCTCGAAAATCGGAAATCTTTCCGGATCGGCATCATTCAAACCGGGATTCACAGTGACATTTCCCGCCGGATGGGACATTGACATGACAGATCCGCAAGCAGTTGCGAATTTCCGGGTTGATGGAAACAAAGTGACATTCATCCGCACCGTGTCGACTTCACTCGGCTCCAGCGTGCGGCTGCCGATTGTCATCAAAGGCATCGATCTCACGTCAGTCCCCGACGGACAAGGCCTGTATGCCCCGGGAAAATTCCGGCTCAACGACAATATTGTCAGCAGCGGGCCTATCGGCATCGTTGTCGGAGCATTGCCTCTCGGCCAACAGGCAACCGCCACATTTGAAATCTCCCCATCGGTTCCCGAAGCCGAAATCATACAGGTGACAGGATCGCTCAATCCCGAAATCGAAATCGCCGAATCATCATTCCGCATAACGGATGTTCCCGATTTCCTGAGAGAGCCGGGCAACAACCTCGACATAACCGATCCCCAGATCCGTCTCACGGTCTCCAACCAGTCGCCCGTCGAAATCAACATCAACGGACGCATAATCGCAACCGATGAAAATGGCGACACGAAATCTGTCTGGATCGGATCAGACCACGGAACAGCGCCGATTGTCATCGCCGGCAACGCCACTACCGAAATCTGCCTCTCCCGCACCGGAACAAATGTCCCTGCCGGAGCTGTCAGCGTCGTTGTTCCCGGACTCGGCGACCTGATCTCCACAATTCCCGACCGGATCGCAATCGACGATATCGATGCAAAAGTCCCTGCCGGAAAGGAATATACATTCGTCCTCGGATCGACTTATGATGTCGGCGTTGACTATCAGGCTATTGTTCCGCTTGCATTCGGAACAGACCTCGCATTCTCATATTCGACCGACGAGACAGACTGGAACGAAGACCTCGACAAATACTCTTTCAAGGACGCCATCGTGACATTCTCAGTCGAAAACACCATCCCCCTCGACATGGTGCCGCAGGTAATGGCCCTTGATAAAAACGGTCGCGAGATGACCGACATTGTCGCTACAGTCGAAGGGGTCGTAAAGGCCGGAACAATCCCTGCCCCTGTCGCAACCGACCTGAAAGTGCGGCTCTCCTCGACTGCCGCCAATCTCGGACAGCTCGACGGAGTCCGCCTGACATTCAAGGCAACGTGCCCCGACTCAATGAGCGGCATCCCCCTGAATGAAGCACAGGCCCTGCGCTTCACCGACATCAGGATAAAAATCCTCGGCGGCGTCAACGTCAACCTTAACTAACTTCAACATCTCATATAGAAATGAAAAAACAACACATCATTCTTTTAGCCTTGGCTTTAGCCTCCGCAACGGGTGTTGAAGCACAAGAGGCCTCACGCAGCGGTTATTTTCTCGACGGATACTCTTTCCGCCACCAGCTTAACCCGGCTTTCGCAAACGACCACAACTACATATCGGTTCCGGCTCTCGGAAACACCGGACTCGGGCTCAGCTCCAACGTCGGAGTCAACACTTTCCTTTATAAACTTCCCGACGGACGTCTGACAACATTCATGAGCCCGACTGTCAGCGGCGATGAATTCCTCTCGAAAATCCACGACAACAACAGCCTATCCGCCAACGTCAATCTGACAATACTTTCGGCTGGATTCAAGGCATTCGGCGGCTTCAACACAATCTCGCTCTCTGCCAGAACCGACATCGGGGCAAACATCCCGCGCGGACTTCTTGAATTCATGAAACTCGGACAGCAGGGAACATCCTCAACCTATTCATTCTCCGACCTGCGGCTGAAAGCATCCGCTATGGGCGAGATCGCATTAGGCCACAGCCACGCGGTTAACGATCAGATCGAAGTCGGCGCCAAGGCAAAAATACTCATCGGCATCGGAAATGTCGACGCCAGGATCGACCGCATGGACGTGACCCTGTCCGACGACGTCTGGGAAATCAAAGCCAGCGGTTCGATGAACGCCGCCGCCGGCAAAGGCCTTGAAATCCCGACAAACAAAGAATCCGGAAAAGAATTCGATCGACCCGAAGCAGCCGATGAGGTCGATTGGGACGGAATTGAATACAACAAATTCTCAACCACCGGCAATGGACTCGCATTCGATCTCGGGGCCGTCTACCGGAACGTGATTCCCGGACTGACTGTATCGGCATCTGTCCTCGATCTCGGATTCACCGTCTGGACAAACAATATAAAAGCTCTGACTCCCGAAACATTGTGGAAATTCGACGGATTCAGCAACATAGCCCTCGACAGCTCTAAGCCTGGCTATGACGACAACTCGCTCAAACATCAGACCGACGCCATGTGGGACGACCTCAAGGACGCCATAAATTTCCGGCGTGAGTCGACAGGCGGATCTCGAACAAACGCTCTTGCCGCGACGCTTCATCTCGCGGCCGAATACGAAATGCCGTTCTACAACCGGTTGACAGGTGGATTCCTTTTCACCCACCGTTTCAACGGACCGTTCTCATGGACCGAAGGGCGTATCTCGGCAAACATAAAGCCCGCCAGATGGTTTGACTGTTCCGTAAACTTCGCCCAGTCCTCTTTCGGATCTTCATTCGGATGGATGATCAACTTCCATCCTCGCGGGTTCAACTTCTTTGTCGGAAGCGACCACCAGTTCTTCCGCATCACTCCGCAGATTCTTCCCGTCGGAAACGCAAACATGAATCTGAACCTCGGTTTCAACGTGACATTCGGTTAAGAAACTGTTTAAATTTAGTTGTGGGATTAATTGAGAGGATTTTATGAGGTGTTTTTACGAGTGGAAGAGGGAGC
>JAIDXA010000068.1 GCA_029058705.1 Paramuribaculum sp.
CCCCCCCCCCCCCCCCCCCCCCCCCCCCCCCCCCCCCCCCCCCCCCCCCCCCCCCCCCCCCCCCCCCCCCCCCCAATTGTAAACCTTTATGTAATTTTGCAAACGAAAACAGATTTATGAAGGAATGTCTCAGGCATTGGGGTGTCGAGATGTCCGTTCTGTTTTCGTTAAACACACCTCTGAATTACATTAAGTTTTACAATCATATATAATAAGCCTTTTGAAGAGTGTTTTTTTGGATGTTATAGCCAATAGGTATCAGGAATAACTCTTTAGGGTCTTATCACACACTTGAAATGAAAGCAATTCGCTATCTGATGCTTTGCATCTCCCTCTCGCTTGCGTCGGCCGGATTCGGCCAGACGGTTGCTTTGAAGTCCAATCTCCTCTCCGATGCGTTCCTGAACATCAATGCAGGAATCGAAGTCGGTCTTGCTCCGAAGTGGACTCTTGACGTGCCTGCCGAATTCAACGGCTGGACGCTCAGCCACGACCGCCGCTGGAAGCACTGGTCAGTGCAGCCGGGAGTGCGCTATTGGTTGTGTAACAGTTTCGCCGGCCATTTTGTCGGCGCTCATGTGCATGGCGGTCAGTATAATATCGGAGGAATCGACAATGGAATCAAATTTCTCGGCACTGACTTCTCCAAGCTCTCCGACACACGCTATCAGGGATGGTTTGCCGGAGCCGGCATCAGCTACGGTTATGCGTGGATTCTCGGAAAACACTGGAATATAGAAGGTGAGATCGGCATCGGATGGAGCTATGCACGCTATGACCGTTATCCATGCACACACTGCGGCAACAAACTCGAGTCGGGCAAAAGCCACAATTATTTCGGCCCGACGAAAGCTGCTGTCAATATAGTCTATCTGTTTTAAAACCCCGAAAAAGGAAAAGTAACGCTATGAAAAAGATAATCTATTCCCTATGCCTGTTGGCGCTCGGCGCCACCGGTCTCTCAGCCCAGCGCGTTATCCGGCGTCAGCTTCCCGTTTCGGGACTCGAACTGCGCCATCGCAGCGAGGAGATGAAACTCGACATGAGTCTTGAGGCATCGAAGTTCAGCGCTTCGAAAGATCAGGAATATATTCTGACGCCGGTGCTTGTTTCGGCTGACGGCGGCGATTCTGTCGTTTTCCGTCCGGTCATCATTGCCGGCCGTAATCTTTATTACCGTCATGTCCGCAACAACAGTCATGCCGATGCCGGACTCTATCGGTCGGGAAAAACCGATATCACCTATACGTCGGCAGTCGACTATCAGCCCTGGATGGACAATGCGGTGTTGAAAATCAATACTTGCCGTCAGGGATGCTGCGACAAACCGACGGGGAACTACTCCGATCCGGTGGCGCGTATACGCCGGGTGGAATATACCCCGGTATTCGGCTATGTCAGCCCTGTAGCCGACTCGGTCAAGGAATTCAAGCTTGAGGGCAGCGCGTTTATCAACTTCCCGGTGAACCGGACGGAGCTTTATCCGACTTATATGAACAACCCTGCGGAGCTGGCCAAGATCACGGGAACCATCGATTCTGTCAAGGGAGATCCTGACGTGACCATCACTTCGATCTTCATCAAAGGTTTCGCATCGCCCGAAGGTCCATACAGCAATAACGTCCGTCTTGCAAAAGGCCGTACGGCAACGCTCAAGGCCTATGTGGAGAATCTCTACAGCTTCCCCTCCGGCTTCATCACAACCGACTACCTGCCGGAAAACTGGCCCGGACTGAAAGCGTATATGCAGAAATCGCAGCTTGCCAACCGCGACGCTATACTTGCGATCATTGACAGGGATATGGACGAGGATGCCAAAAACGCGCTTATCGAACGCTCTTACCCCAATGAGTATGCGTTCCTGCTTGCCAATGTATATCCCGGACTTCGTCGTTCAGACTATATCATCAACTACAATGTCAAGTCATATACCACGCTTGAGGAGATCCTTAAAGTTCTCCACACGGCTCCGCAAAAGCTTTCGCTGTCTGAATTCTATCGTGCGGCTCAGTCCATGACCCCCGGCAGCGATGAATATAATGAGGTGTTCGAGACGGCCGTGAGGATGTATCCCTCGGACGAGGTAGCCAATCTCAATGCCGCCAACTCGGCCATGCGTCGTGGCGATTATAATGGAGCGGCCCGCTACCTTGACCGTGCAGGACGCAGTCCGGAGGTGACCTATGCCCGAGGTGTCCTTGCCGCGCTGCGCAAAGACTACGGTTCTGCGGAAAGTTATTTCCGTCAGGCTGCATCGGAAGGTTATCGTGAAGCTGAAGCCGCAGTGTCCCAGATGGACGAAATGAAGCGTTTCGCTGACGGGCGTGTCGAAATAATCGACAATTGATGTGCAAAAAAACAAATCAAATTATATCAACCAATTTATTAAATTACATTTTTTTATGAACAAAATCAGCACAATGTTCCTTGCTTTGGCTGCATCGGCAACGATGTTCAGCTGCAGCAGTGACGAACCTGCTGGAAGCGTTACTCCCTCAGAAGGCAATATCTATGCCACTCTGACCCTCTCGCTTCCGCAAGGCCGTTCGACCACAGTCGAAGGGGATGACAACACAAACTCTGACGCCGGTTATGAAAACGGTAACGACAAGGAAAACCAGGTAGGTTCTGTTCTCGTTGTTCTCGCTTCCAAGACAGACAACGGTAACTACACCTATATTACCTCCAATCTTGCCGACGCGCATCCCTCTACCAACGCCAACGCTGCCCGTCCGACCTACAACATCCAGTTCGAGACCCGTGAACTTCTGGCACAGGCTGGCAATGAAGTCTATGTGTTCGCTTACTGTAACCCGACAACCAAACTCATCGAGGCCGCCAACTCCGGATTCCAGGGTGGTTTTGTTGACGCTACAGGCAACATCGAAGATGCTTCCATCTGGACTGCCAACGGCTTCCTGATGAGCAATGCCTATGTGACATCTTCGACACTTCCCAGCGAAACCCAGATGAACGAATTCTACAACACTCCCGAGAATCCTTTCAACCTCGGAGTTGTCAAGGTGGAACGTACAGCTGCCCGTTTCGACTTCAAGCAGACTACAGTTGCAGGCCAGAACGAGGCCAACCTCTATCCCATCTACAATGTAGAGAACGCTGAGGACGGCAACCGTGGTGAACTTCTCGGATATGTTCAGCTCGACGGCATGTCTATGATCAACGTAGCAAAGAACTACTACTTCCTTCCCCGCGTTTCAGCCAACGGAATGGATCAGGACGTAACGATCTGCGGCCGCGAAACTCCCAACAACTACATCGTAAGCCCGTTTGCCGCACAGAAGACGGCTACGGCTCTCGATCTTTCGTTTATCCGCGACAACTATCTCTACAATTGTCTGCCTGTCGGCGCCGAGAACCTGACATTCAGCACTCTTAGCTACGATGCCCTCAGCACATCGCTCGGCGAAGATGATGACGAAAACTGGGGTGACAATATCTCAGGTTTCGACAAAACAGGCTATCACATCTGGAAATATACAGTTGAAAACACTATTCCTGAAGTTGAGACACAGCGTAAAGGCATCACTACCGGTATCGTGTTCAAGGGTCATATCCTTCCTGTTAAGGGATCGGAACTCGAAACTGCAATGAACGGCACAAACGTTATCTATGCATTCAACGGCGTTATCTACGGTAACCTCGAAATGCTTAAGAAAGCAGTAGCCGCCAAACCGGTTTCTGTTCTTGCCGAAACATTCAAGGCCGCCTACAACATCTCGGATGTTGAGGAAGAAACTCTTGCCGGCATCACAACCGACCTGACCGAGTCAAAAGGATTCACCATCTACCGTCCGGTCAATGGCGAATATCCTGTTTACTACAGCTACTACAACCGTCACAACGATAACGGCAACAACACCGTTATGGCACCGATGGAATTCTCTGTGGTCCGCAACAACGTTTACAAGATCGCCGTTCAGAACATCATCCAGTTCGGTCACACCGGTGATCCCAAAGATGATCCCGATCCTGAGGATCCCGATGATCCCGACGAAACTCCCAAGACCTACTTCCGGGTACAGGTTCAGGTTCTTCCCTGGGTTGTCCGCGTAAACAACATCATCCTTTAATTGATTTCCAATTCAATGTGCAATTCGCAATTCTTGATGACGGATCGGGATCGGAATTCCAACCACTCCTCTCCGTGGCCAGACACGTTCTGAAAGGCCGGAATTGCAGAAAACGACTCTGAGAATTGAGAATTGTGAAACAAGCATCAACGAAATGAAATTATTCAATCGATTCTTTCAATCCCTGCTGCGCGGCGCGATAATGTTTATCGCGCCGGCAGTAGCCGGATTGTCATCATGCAACGGAGTAATCTACGACGATCTCGATCCGTGTCCGGAGGGCGTGCGTCTGCGTTTTGTCTATGACTACAACATGGAATTCGCCAATGCGTTTCCATCGCAGGTCGAGTGTCTGACGGTCCTTGTCTACAACAGCGACGGATCCTATCGCGAAACGCACACAGTCACAGACCGCTCGCTTCTTTCGAACGAGAACTGGCGTCTTGATATCGATCTGCCCGAGGGAGACTACAAGATCATAGCCTACGGAGGGCTTGCGTGTGGCGACAAATCCTATCACTTCGTTGAAACTCCCGCTCCCTCGACTCAGCTCGGCTCGCTGCAGGTCGCGCTCAACCAGGAGATAAAGGACCGTGTCATCGGTACGGATCTCCATAAACTATTCTGGGGAACAACCCTTGAAAAAGAGAATGGGTCGGATAAGACCGACTTCTCGAAAGCAATCGACGTCAAGGTCAGAAAATCGACAATGGCCTACGACGAATATACCGTCTACATGATGCGCGACACAAACAATCTGCGCATCGTGCTTCAGGAACTGAGCGGTGACCCAGTCGACGACAGATTCTTCAATTTCGAAGTGATCGACGACAACACACTTATGGGCTGGAACAATGCAGTTATCCCCGCCGCTCCGTTTACCTATCTTCCGTGGACGCGCGGCCAGGCCTCGACAGGCCTGTTGCCCGACGGCTCGGAATGCAAGGTCGCTTTTGCCGAATTCAGTTTCGGCCGTCTGGTTACGGAAAACGCTCCGGTGCTTCGCGTGACGCGTGTTTCCGACGGCAGTGAAGTGATCAACATCCCGCTTATCAACTATCTTGCTCTCATGAAGAGCGAAAGTTTCTATAATATGCCGGTTCAGGAATATCTTGACCGGGAAAATCAGTGGAACATGACTTTCTTCCTTGACAGGCACTGGAAATGGATTTCGGTGCAGATCGAAGTCCAGGGATGGAGCGTGAGGATCAATAATCCTGATCTGCATTGATAATCATTACGATAATTTTAATGAGAAGGTATCTTAATATCGCCTTGATCCTGACGTTGGCCATGTCGGTCATCGGTTGTAGCGACGATGCTCCCGACGGGGTGTCGGCAGCGGGCCGTGGCGACAAGGTTGACTTCACGATCAATGTCTATGCCGGCGACCCAGAAGACAAGGGCTCGCGTGTAGGCTCTCTCCCGGGCGAAGACTACTTTGAAGGGCCGCAATATGTTTATGAACGGATGGGCACGCTGCGTGTGATCATTGTCCGTCCGGACGGCACGGTGGAACACAACGAGTATCTTTCGGCTCAGTTGCCCGCGTCGGGCGCAAGTTTCTACAACGGTCTGCGTGTTCAGGTAGAAGGCAACGAGACCAAACGGGTCTATCTCTTTGCCAACGAAAGCTCGATCAAAGCTGCCGGATCGGACACTCCATTTGATTTCAACATGTTCACTATCGGATCGGTTTTTCCGCCCGAGACGGTCAACACGCTGCAGCTCGGGGCATCCGGAACGGGAGTCCTGATTGACAATACAGGCGAAGAGAAGCAATATGTCCCGATGAGCGAGGTGTTTGAAGTCTTTGTTGAGAAGGTCGGGCCTGACGGGGAGAACGCCGAACAGTCGGCAAGCCTTTTCATAACCAGGGCGGCTGTGAAGTTCTCGTTCAATGTGAGCGCCACGTTTACGCCGGCGACGCCTTTTGCTATTTCGGAATTCGCGGTCTCGTCGCTTGGTGACACCGAATACCTGCTGCCGACGTCGGCTGAATATGTTCCGGCGAAATATCCGACATCGTTCAGCGACCGCTACATCCGCAGTTATGCGGTTCCGACAGCGGCGGTCAACAATCCGTGCCGTCTGCCGGTGCCGTCGTCGCTTCTTGAGTTCGGCCGCGACTATGTACCCGGCACTGTTGTCAGTTTTGCTCCGCAGCTCTATTTCTGCGAAACTATGCTTAGCGGCGGACAATGCACACTGAAACTTAAACTTGCAGGCAATGATGCCGATACCTATGATGCGGAGATTGCACTTCCGAACCTGCCGTCGCTTCCCCGAAACACGCATGTCAAAGTCAATCTGACGCTCGATCGTTCGGATGTCAAATGTCAGATCGATGTCCTTCCCTATACGGCAGTGCCTCTCAATCCGGAATTCGGATTTGACGAACTTCTGCCTCGTCCGCCAACTGGTGGAGACGTTCCGCCGTGGCTTGAAATCGATCCCGACGAAGACTAAGAGTATGTTTACTTTTACCACGAATTAAGAAATAAATTGACTATTTGAAAATCTTCAGGTCATCATAAAGAGTCTTTCCGGTTCTTTCAGGCAAGTTTCGTCAGTCGCAATGTTGCAATTGCTCCTTTCTCAACTCGCTGAAATCCCTCAGAAATCCATCTTTATTCTAACCTGAGTTAAAACTAAACACTCTCTAATCACCCACACACTCTTTTCTCAAATACCCTTCAAACCAGACAATGATAATGAAAAAAGCAATATTCCGGATTTTTGCGGCAGTGGCCTTGCTGGCTGCAGGTGCGTCATGTGCCGATGATTTTCTGGCCGATGATTATGTTATACCCGAAGGCGAGGCCGTAGTCTCGGCCACGGTCGATTTTCATCCTCTGGTTTCGACGGAAGTCAACACCGGCGGTTCGCGGGCTGCGGGCGACGCGCTCAAGGATCTTGAGGATATCGCTGTTTTCGCCTACAATAACGAAGGGAAGCTCCTGAAGATATATTCAGGGACCGACCTTGTTGACCTTCAGATAAAGAACAAGAATACATCGGGATCCAACACCGCGATGCCCGACGATGCGGGCGGAGCCGATGCCAAAGCCGAGGAGTCGACTGCAAGAGCTACGTTCACACTCAAAGGCGTTCCGTTCGGCCGCTATTATTTTTATGCTGTGGCGAATATGGGACGTCAGTTCACAGATGACGAGGAGACGCGCGAGGCGTTTTCGACGATCGACAAGCTGAGGAATCATACGGTTGAGTGGAACAAGGACGATGTTTCGAAAAACGACCAGATGTTCGGATATTTCACAGATGCTGAGGATGACGAGAGCGGCGGTTTCGAGGCTCCGGCAGTGACCGTGTCGCGGGCGCGGGTCAATCTTCATGCATGGATCAAGCGTGCCGCTTCGAAGATAACAGTTGTTTTCGACGGGTCGGGTCTTCATGACAATATCTGGATCTATGTGAAGAGCGTTACGGTGAAGGATATACCCCGCTATTGCAAGATCGGCAGCGAGAACTGGGTCAAGACGCTCGACGCGGACTCTATGATCGTTGACGGCGGCACAATCAACTATAATGCAGCGGGAGCGCTGCCTGAAGGGACAGCTGCCAGCCCTCTTTATCAGGAGTGGCTCGAGATTTCAAAGGGCAGCGGTCTGAAAGGCGCGGTCACAACCGATAAGGATGGCAAGCCAGTTATCGGGGCAGACGGCAAGCCCCAGACCCATTCGGAGTATGCCGAAGCGCTATATTTCTATGAGAACCTACAGGGCAACTATCCGGATGATCCGAAGTATGACAAGCGTCAGGATTGGGATAAGGTAGGGTATATGCCGCGTCCGGGCGAAGATGACTATAAGGACAATATACCTTACGGAACATATATCGAGGTCGAGGCATATTACAATTCAGAGAATGCCACGAATGTGTCGCGCGGCAGAATCATCTATCGGTTCATGCTTGGCGAGAACGAGACATTCAACTATAACGCGAGCCGCAACAACCACTATCAGGTGACACTCGGTTTCAAGGGCTATGCCAACCAGCCTGACTGGCACATAGCCTACGTGGAGCCGGATCAGGCGATCTATGCGGATCCGACTTATTATGTGTCGTACATGTATAACCAGAAGGCAATCTTCCCGGTGAGAATCAAGGGAGATGTCCAGAAATTTTCGGTTGAGATCGTAGAAAACAACTGGGCGCCGTTTGACTCGATCGGAAATAATCCGACCGGTCTGCCGGAGGGAATGGCCTCGTGTGTGCCGCCTGCAGAGATCGGCTCCGGGGTCATGGACTTCAAGTGGAACCGCGACGTCTATGTGAATGCCGGCAAACGGGATGTCACAGTCTGCACCGGACAGTATGCCGGCACAACGGCCGAGTCGTCATCGCAGACTAATATAAATAATAACGGTTATTTCTATGGTCTGCAGAAGCCGTACAGCATTGACGGTAAGTCGCACGTGACTTATTCGGATGCGGAAATAAAGAAGGGTGCGCCGCGTTATGCGACGCCGATCTGGGCCGGATTTTTAGCACTCAATGTTCCGGATCAGCTTGATGCCGTGCTGCTGCCGAACAGCGATTACCGCACGGGAGTCTATGATCTCAAGGATTATTTCTACAATCAAAAACAGAACTACCGTGAGCTTAGCCTGCAGGATCTGACATTCACGTCGGGCCAGACATCAAAGACAGTAGGGACCGGCAATAACCAATGTGAGATCACCAAGGCTCCGGACGGATCGATCACTGTTCATTTCCCGATGTGGACCCGTCCGAAGTCGATGCTCGGGATTTCAGGATTTTCGGGCAACAACCCATATGACACATACCAACGCCGGGCAGTAGTCAAGATCACGGCGACATACAAAGACCGGACGATTGTGAAATACATGCCGGTTTTCCAGGTGCGCCGCGTTGTTAATCCGAAGGCGGTGTGGCATCAGTGGAACGATACACGTCCGTTCAACGTGAAACTGCTTCGCCGTCTGACGGCTTCAGCCGACGAATTTACACCGTTTGATTCGGAGGGAGGCTGGCGCGCCTATGTGAAGACATGGTCGGACGGGGACAACGGCTTCATCACACTGACAGGCGGTGACGGACGTGATGCGACAGGCGCGATCGTGGGCAGCACAGGGACTCCGATCGATTTCACGATCAATTTCAACGGGACAACAGGCAGCGCGTCGAAAGCGCGGTGCGCTATCATACAGATAGAATATCACGGTCTGACGTGCTATCATTCGATATTTGTGCGACAGGGTTATAACCAGCCGCTTGATATAGCCGGCGACGGAGTCAAGTGGAGCAGTTTCGCCTTGTTCAGCTGCGATCCGTCGGCAGCGTTCGGAACGCAATGGGATGCCGCGAAGAAGAATTATGTCACGGCCTCGCTTACCAAAAGTCCATTGGCGTTGGGAACGATGTTCAAGCGCGGAAACTATAACGGAGTGCTTGTCGTGAACAACGATCAATATGGTGTTTCTGTGGCACCCGGTACATATGCTGAATTCAGTATGTCGAACGGGGGTAGAAGCACATGGAGGGACATGGAGGGATATCCCTATTCGAACAGTTACGGCGGATGGAGCCGAGTGTCGTTCGGCGCGAATTCGATTCAGGAGACATATGCGTGGGGCAGGTTCAAGGTTGATTTCGACCTGAATGGAATCAGGGAGACGCGCCATTACCGCGTTCCTACGGTCGAGGAATATACACGACTTCAGCTGAATTCGGATTACGGAATCGGAGTCATGTATGGCGACGGTGCCACCGGAGTGGCGACCAAGGTCGACGATGCGTATTGCTTCGAGGACTATGACAATGACGGAAACGACAACATTTCAGGAACTACGGGAGTAGGGTCGCGAGGAATGCGCGGAGTGATAGTGTTCAACACAAAAAACGCACACCAGCTCTTTTTCCCTGTCGGCGCACGAGGCGTCGGCCGACGGACAATCACGGGTTATACGCAAAACAGCTATGCCGAGTTCGGTCAGTTGCGCTATTCAAGTGTCCTGACGCCGTTGACCGGAGCGATGAACAGTTACCGACCGATCCCGTACAATATGCCTGCCGCCCCGGGAGCATTGTATTGGTTCAACAAGCCCGACGGCAGCAACATGAGCTGGGACTGCAACTATTTCGACATGAACTTCACGCCATACAGTTTCCCGACAGGCTTCACGCCGGCATACAGCACAGCCGAATTCAACAGAACCCACGGTGGCGACGCGCTTCCGATCAAGCTGGTGCTTGACGAATAGCCGGAGGGTAAATTGCCGACTGAAAACAGAATTTCAAAGAACTCTTTGCCGTATTTTCGGTCTGACCCATGCGGGTCAGGCCGTTTTTGCGCATACGGCGGCGCTCAGAAGAGGAATGCCCTCAGGGGCTTTGGGAACAGGGGGAGATATGATGGGGATTCCGTTTGGGCGGCGACCGGGATCTGGAGCGGGATGTCCTGCGGCGGCTGATCGGATTCGCGCGTCGGGGAGGTTTCTTCGTCGGGCGGCTCGGAGAGGTCGAGGATGGGAAGCCGGGACTGGCGGACAAGACGGGAGAAGAAGTTGACGCGGGTGCGGGGACGGTAGGTTCCGCAGAGGATCAGCAGCGACTGGGGGCCGACGTCGATTGCGGGGAGGATGGAACGCCAGTGCTGTTCGAGATAGCGTCCGCGGCAGGGAAAGGCGTCGCCGTCGAGGATC
>JAIDXA010000069.1 GCA_029058705.1 Paramuribaculum sp.
GCCATCAAGTCTCGAACGTCAAAAATTTGCGGAGCTATTCAGAACGAAATTTTTGCACTTCGTTCTTGAATGTTGGTAAACTATGTAAAGAATCAGAATAATGAAGAACTTCAAACCAAAGGCATGGCTGCTTCCTCAGCCTGTACTTATCATCGGCACTTATGATGACGACGGCACTCCCAATGCTATGAACGCCGCATGGGGCGGTCAATGGGACATGAACGAAATCATGATTTCGATGGGCGCACACGCCACTACGGAAAATCTTAACCGCAACGGTGAATTTACCGTTGCCTTTGCCACTGTTGATACTCTCGCAGCTTCCGACTATGTAGGTATTGTGAGCGGCAAGACGCACCCCGACAAAATCCAAAAGACCGGCTGGAAATCCGTCAAGGCTGAAAATGTCGATGCTCCTGTTTTCGACTGCTTCCCAATGACAATGGAGTGCCGTATCAAGGAAAAGCTTTACGAGTCGGAATCGGGTTACTATATTGTGGCGGAAATTCTCAATATTGTATGTGACGAGACGTATCTGGCAGAAGACGGCAAACCCGATGTCGAGAAAATGCGGCTCATAACCTTTGACCCGATCCACAACGGCTATATAGCACTCGGATCGAAGGTGGGAAACGCATTCTCCGATGGCAAAGCGCTGAAATAGGAAGCGGTTATGTCCGTCAGCTGTTTTCCGGTTTCCGGATCAGGCTGATGGCTGCGAGGAGTGCGGCAGTCGTGGCGCGGTCGATGACCCGCGACCGGTTGCCGGGGAAATGGTGGGTTTCGGCTATGCAACGTCCGTCGGCCGATGCAGCGGCAATGCATACGGTCCCGACGGGCTTTTCGGCTGTTCCTCCCCCCGGGCCGGCAATGCCGGAAGTCGCGACAGCGATGTCGGCGCCGGTGGCTGCGATAGCTCCGCGGGCCATCTGTCTGACCACGGGAATGCTTACAGCCCCGTTGGCATCTATAACATCGGGGTCGACGCCGAGCAACCGTATCTTTACGTTGTTGCTGTAGGCAACGATGCCTCCCTGGACAACGGCCGATGCTCCGGGAATGGAGGTGAGAGTGTGGGCGATGTTTCCGCCGGTGCAGCTTTCGGCAGTGGCGATGGTGAGGTTGCGGAGGGTCATGCGCTGCAGGAGCAGCTGTGCAGGCGTCAGGTCGTCATCGCACAGCAGGAGGTTTCCGCATTCGGAGACGAGCCGGGCAGACTGCCGGTCCATTTCCTGACTGAGGCGGTCGGGGTCGGAGGCGTGGGGGGGGGGGCGCGGCCCGCGAATTGCGGGGGGGGGGGG
>JAIDXA010000007.1 GCA_029058705.1 Paramuribaculum sp.
GTTCGGGATCTGACCACCCACACTGACAATTACACCATGGGGGCGTTCAAGATCAATAATGTCCATCACCCGCTCGAAACTCAGCTCGTCGAAATAAAGACGGTCACACATGTCGTAGTCGGTCGACACCGTTTCCGGATTGTAATTGATCATGACAGCCTCATAGCCCAGCTCGCGGCAGGTCGTTGCGGCATTGACCGAACACCAGTCGAATTCAACCGAACTTCCGATGCGGTAGGCGCCCGATCCGAGAGTGACAACGCTATGGGTAGGCAGACCGGTATAGCGGCGCGCGTTCGAAGCATCGCCATAGGTCACGTAGAGATAGTTGGTGCGTTCCGGATGTTCGGAAGCGACTGTATTGATGCGGCATACATTGGGCTTCACACCAAGCTCCTGACGGCGGGCTCTGACGGCGAGCATCTCTTTCTCCATGTTGCCGGCGGGATTTTCGACAAGACGTGCAATCTGAAAATCGGAGAATCCAAGACGCTTCGCCTCCTTCATTGTCGCTTCGTCAAGTTCAGCTACCGAGCCGAATGCTTTCAGACGAGTCGCGAAATCAACGATATTGGCCAGACGGCTGATGAACCATCGGTCGATCTTTGTCAGATTGACAATATTGTCGATCGAATAGCCGTTTTCAAGAGCCTGGGCGATAGCGAAAATTCGCAGGTCGGTAGGATGGGACAGAGCTTTGTCGAGATCGTCGAACGAGATGTCGTTGTTTCCGACAAAACCGTGCATACCCTGACCGATCATTCGAAGACCTTTCTGAATGATCTCCTCGAAGCTCTTGCCGATCGACATGATTTCGCCGACAGACTTCATCGACGAACCGATCTCACGGTCGACGCCGACAAATTTCGTAAGATCCCAGCGCGGAATCTTGACAATCATATAGTCGACTTCGGGAGCCTTTGCAGCCGAGTTCGGAGTTCCGGGCTCTCCGATCTGATCGAGATTGTAGCCGAGCGCGAGTTTGGCTGCAACGAATGCCAGAGGATATCCCGACGCCTTCGATGCGAGCGCCGACGAACGGCTCAGACGTGCATTGATCTCAATGATACGGTAGTCATTGGTCTCAGCATTGAAGGCATACTGGATGTTGCATTCGCCGACAATTCCGATGTGACGGACAACGCGGCGTGCGATATCCTCAAGCATCGTGATCTGGTCGGACGTCAGCGATACAATAGGTGCGACAACGATCGATTCACCGGTATGAATTCCAAGCGGGTCGAAGTTTTCCATCGGAACAACAGTAAAGCAAAGGTCGCTGGCATCGCGGATAACCTCGAATTCGATTTCTTTCCATCCCTTCAGCGACTCCTCGACAAGAATCTGCTGGGAAAAAGCGAGCGCACTTTCGCAATGGGAGCGCATCTCTTCTTCATTTGTGCATATTCCGGAGCCGAGCCCTCCGAGCGCATAGGCCGAACGCACCATCACCGGATAACCGATCCGGGCGGCGACCGCAAGGGCGTCATCGACCGACTCAACAGCCTCTGAAACCGGAGTTTTCGCCTCGATTTCATTCAGTTTCCTAACGAAGAGGTCACGGTCCTCGGTTATCATGATTGCCTCTACCGATGTTCCAAGCACTTTCACGCCATACTTGTCAAGGATACCGTTGAGATACAACTCGGTCCCGCAATTCAACGCCGTCTGGCCGCCAAAAGCGAGAAGGATGCCGTCGGGGTTTTCCTTCTTGATAACCTCCTCTACAAAAAAAGGCGTTATCGGCAGGAAATAAACCCTGTCCGCAACGCCTTCTGAAGTCTGGATCGTAGCGATATTCGGATTGATCAGCACTGTTTCGATGCCCTCTTCGCGCAAGGCCTTAAGAGCTTGTGAGCCGCTGTAGTCAAATTCTCCGGCTTGTCCGATTTTTAGGGCACCGGAACCCAGAAGCAATACTTTTTTCATTGTGTGGTAAGGGATGTTAGACTGTGACAAATCCACGTCTCGACGATAACGTCCGACGCAGTTGGTTCTTTCTGCTACAAAGTTAACAAAAATCCACGAACATTCCATGATATCATCTCTGCTGACTGAAAAAAACCATAAAGATTCGTTATATTTGCACATTCAACCATTTTTTCATCGTCAATCATCTATGGATTTCCTGGAACTTGCCTCAAAACGTCATTCTGTCAGAAACTTTAAGCCCGACATGCCACATCGCGAAAATATAGAGCGCATCATCGAAGCGGCCCGGCTCGCCCCGTCGGCCGTAAACCTCCAGCCCTGGCACTTCTTCATATGCGAAAGCGACAAAGCGAAAGATGCCATACGCCGATGCTATCAACGCGACTGGTTCATGACCGCACCTTTATATATTATTGTGTGCGCCGATCCGGAATCGGGATGGCACAGACCCGAAGACGGCAAGATACATTCCGACATAGACGCGGCAATCGCCACTGAACATATCTGCCTCGCCGCCGCTTCCGAAGGGCTCGGAACGTGCTGGGTCTGCCGTTTCGATCCGCAACAAGTGATCAACGAACTCGCCATCCCCTCACCGCTTCAGCCCGTAGCCCTCATACCAGTCGGAATACCGGCCGACAACTCAACCCGCCCGACGACACGCAAGCCACTTAAAGAAATTGTCACACATATATAAAACCGGCATTCATGAGTCTGAAAGCTGCTGAAAGCCCGCCCATGCCGTTGGATTCATGATTCAAATTTGGATATATTAAAACTATTTAATATTTTTGTACTGCAAAAACATCCTGTCGCGACGGGCTGTAAATCCAGCCCGTCAGTCAAGGATTCTGGGAAATTACAATACCTCGGCAATTTGACGTTTACGTCATCCCGACTTCTACGTCAAAAGTATTGGGACGGCTCTTTTCCCATCAACAAGTCCAACTGCAACTGTTTCCCGTCTACAGTTATCGAATCCGAGTCTCCTTCGCTTGGATCATAACTGTCAGCCACGCATGAAACCCTGCCGTCCGGAAGCCGACTTCCATTTCATCGACTTTTTAAAAACATCATTCAGCCACCGGCCTTCAGACCGGCGGCTGAAGTCACATTCACACATATATCTATTACATATCCTACTGCCATGTCCGAAAAACTTTTGTTAAAAACCATCATGACAGGAATTTCTCTGATTCTGTCATCACAATTGTCTGTAATCGCCCAATCGGTCCAGCCTTGTCAGGACCCTAAAAAGGGAACGTGGGGCTTCAGCAATGCTGAAGGCAAATGGGTGCTGAAACCAAAGTTCGAAACCGCATCGCCATTCGAAAAACAGCCCGACAACAGGAAACTGTCGACCGTATCGTCAAAAGGGCTGACCGGTTTTGTTGATGAAAACGGAAAGCTCGTGGGTCCCGGAGTCATTTTTGAATCGGCCGAAGCTGCAAGCCCAGAAGTCATGCTCGTAAAAGTCAAAGGCAAATACGGATTCATGACCTATGACGGTGTCTATCGCCAGAAACCTGATTACTCTTCGGCAACACAAAACGGCAACGAATTCATCGTCAGCCTTAAAGACAAGTCGGGTGTTGTCGATTCAAAGGGCAATCTCATCATCAAACCGGAATTCGACCAGATCGACCCCAGCCTGCCGGAGTATTTCCGCGTGAAAAAAGGGAAAGCGACAGGCCTCTATTCACGCGACGGAAAACCACTGATCGAAGCCAAAGACTACACATCCATCGAACCATTCCACTCTTACTGGAAATTAAGCAAAGACAACAAGACAGGCCTTTACGACCTGGCTGCCGGCATGAGCCTGACCGATATTGCCTATGAAGATGTCAACAGCCCCATTACGATCGACAGCCAGACGCTCATCCCGGTCAAGAACAACAATATGTGGGGAGTGGTCAACTCTTCGGGGCGCGTAGTGATCAAAAACAGCTATTCCAATATCGACCAGATTGAATCGCGCTCCATGCTTCTTCTCCGCGACAACGAAAACAACTGGTCATTATATCATCCGGCTACACTCACACAGGTCGCGCTTACATCTTTCACCACCGACAAATGCGGTCCATTCAACATAATGACCGGAAACGTTTCCGGAAGCTCACCAAAACTCAGCGACGAATTTCCCAATGGAAAATTCACGACTGTGACCGACTCCGACGGCCGTCTTGTCTCCATCTCCGCCACCTCTGTCTGCCCTGCGGGAAAATTCTTTCTCATGACCGAACCGACCGGATCAAAGCTCTACAAAGCCGACGGCTCACTCATTGCTTCAGACCTGCCGGCAACTTTCACTGAAGAAAACGGTTGGCTTCTCTTCAACAATACCGCAATCTGTCCGGATGCAAAACCATATCCGCTGAGGGAATGCCTCGACAAGACCATTGTCCAGACCGATGATTCAAAATGGCACATACTGTCTTCAGGCACAATAAAGCCGGAAAGTTTCGACCGCATGGAGGAGGGATCATGTTTTATCCATGTCTGCCGTGACAACAAATGGGGAGTCCTCTTTGAAGGTCTGCTGACTGTTCCTTGCGTCAACGACGAAAAACTATACTGGGACAGCAACTTCAGCCTGTTTACCATTAAACGAAACGGCCGAAAAGGAATGGTCTCTCTCGTCGGCGACACAATCGTACCGCCTGAATATTCATCCATCCTTTCATTCGAAGACATGGATGACCACATAGTTGTCGAAAAAGACAACAAATACGGAATTTACCTCACTTCGGGCCAATGCATCATTCAGCCAGAGTACGACCAACTGTTTAAAACCGGCATCGGCAACCACTTCTATGCCGACAAAGGTGATCTACGCGGGATTTTCGATGCGGTCGGAAACGTTATTGTCCCTGTAAAATATAACAAATACTGCTTTTCAACCATCGAAAACCGATATCATTGCGTAACCGTCAACGGCAAAGAGATGTACTACAACCAAGAAGGCACATACATTCCAAAAGAGAGAAAAATAAAAATAACCTCTCAATGGATGGAACACAACATCTATGACAAGAACAACAACAAGGCCCTCAAACTACACTTCAACTTCGACACTCAATTTCTCCTCGAAGAATCGCTTCAGATAGAAGTCGCGATTTATCATAAAAACGGCAAACCGGCAATCAACCGAAGCGGCAAACAGATCAAGCACTCCTACTGGGTCACTCCGTCCTACCTGTTCTCGACCTACTCAGACCAATGGGTCGCAATGCCTTATGCACAATTCCCGAATGGACCTAAAGGCAAAGAGGTCTACTACTACGCAAAAATCCGTTTCGTCGACGAGGGAAACAAAACAATTCCTACCACAGGCAACGAAAAGGTCGATTTCTCTCTCATCACCCGCTGACTTTAAACCGACCATTATATAATTCTGCCCAGAGGGCGGCGCGTCAGAATCACGTATTCCGGCCCGCCGCCCTTTCATCTTTCGGACACCTCCCTCCCCCATAAAAGGACTGACAACGGATTTTCCTGACGTTTCCTGCCTGCCGATTGAAAAAATTCAGCAACAATTAATGCTATTTCAGGAAAAAAGAGTAAATTTGCCGGTAATCACATTTCGTAACAAAATTCAAAACTTCAATACCCCAAATTTTCATCATGAAAAAGATTCTTTATTCATCATTTGCTATTGGTGGATTGGTGCTGTTGACAGGCTGTAACAGCAAGATGAATCAGTTCAAGGCTGATTATTTCTCAACCAATCCGAATCCGCTTGAAGTAGTAGGTTCAACAGTCCCCGCTACCGTTACCGGTAACATCCCCGCCAAATTCTTCAAGAAAAACGCGGTTGTCACCGTAACCCCCGTCCTCATGTACGGCGATCAGCAGACAGCAGCCTCTTCTGTCACATATCAGGGTGAAAAAGTTCGCGGCAACAATCCCGTTGTCAACTACAACAACGGCGGAACGCTCACTATCCCTGTAAACTATGTCTACACTCCCGAAATGCAGAAGAGCGAACTTTATCTGACATTCAACGTTCAGCAGGGCAACAAACAATATGTTCTTCCCCAGGTTAAAGTTGCTGACGGCATTATCGCTACTGCCGCCCTCGCCGACCCCGCCACTGTCAATCCCGCTACTGCAAACGACAAGTTCCAGCGCATTATAAATGAAAAATATACCGCCGACATCCGATTCCTCATCAATCAGGCAATCGTTCGTCAGGGCGAACTTGACTCACAGGGCGTAAAAGACCTCAACGCTCAGCTCCGCGCTGCAGCAGAAGCTCCCAACCAGGAAATCGAAGAGATCAACATTTCTTCCTATGCTTCACCCGAAGGCGCCTATGACTTCAACCAGCGTCTGGCTGAAAACCGCGAGAAAAACACCACTTCTTATCTCGAAGGCCAGCTCAAGAAAGACAAAATCACTGAATTCGGCGAACTCACAAAACAGTTCACCGCCGAAGACTGGGAAGGCTTCCAGCAGCTCGTCGCAGCCAGCGACATCCAGGACAAAGACCTCATCCTCAGCGTTCTCTCAAACGTGAAAGACCCGGAAGTCCGCGAGCAGGAAATCCGCAACCTCGCAAACGTGTTTGAAACACTCGCCGATCAGATTCTTCCCCAGCTCCGCCGCAGCCACATCACAGCCTCTGTGAACATCATCGGCAAGAGCGACGAAGAAATCTCACGTCTCGCACAGACCAATCCTTCGGAACTCAGCGTTGAAGAGCTTCTCTATGCAGCCACCCTCACTGACGACAACAACCGCAAGGCTCAGATCTACGAACAGGTGACCAAGCTCTATCCCAACGACTTCCGCGGCTACAACAACCTTGGCAAGGCCCAGTATGTCAACAAAGACTACAATTCAGCCATCGCCAACCTCAACAAAGCCGCCCAGCTCGCCCCCAACAGCTCTGAAGTTGCAATGAACCAGGGTCTTCTCCAGCTCATCAACAAAGACTACTCAGCAGCAAACCGCAGCTTCAGCAATGCCGCAGGTCTTGAAGGTCTTGGTGACGCCCTCGGCGTTTACTATCTCACTCAGGGCGACAACGCTGCCGCTGTGAAAGCATTCGGCTCAAGCAAAACCAACAACGCCGCTCTTGCCCAGCTTCTCACAAAAGACTATGCTGCCGCCAAGAACACACTCGGCGCTATCGCCAACCCCGACGCCACAACTTACTATCTGAACGCCGTTCTCGGTGCCCGCACCAACAACGCTTCTATGGTGACTTCAAACCTGTCGAAGGCAATCCAGCTTGACAACTCACTTGCCACTATGGCTCTCAATGACCTCGAGTTTGCAAACTTCAACCTCAGCAACGTCATCAAGTAAGAGACCATCGACTTCGGTCTGACAAGACAAAAAACCGACGCCTGCAACGAACAGACGTCGGTTTTTTTGTATCAATATGCTTCAGAAAAAACCGAAAGGATCCCGACGGTCACGAACGGGAAATCTTAAGTCCGGTCTGACTGATCTGCATTTCTGCGAATCGCCCGGCCGCACGGGCGGCAAGACGCTGGCGAATGAGCGCTGCCGCCTCCGGATCTTTAGCAACCATGTAGAGATAGCCACCGCCTCCGGCTCCCGGAAGCTTCAGCCCAAGCGTAAGATCCCGCACTTCGTCAACTATAGCAGCTACAGCCGGCGGACATGTGCCCGGATCGAGCAGACAGTTCTGACGCCATGTTCTGTCAATAAGATGACCGAACCGACCGAATTCACGGCGCTGGACAGCATCAGCGACTTCGAGCGAATGGGCTTTCATGTCGTGGAGAAGTGAAAGTGTCGGGCCGTGGTTGAGAAACATCTTTCGTACAATTTCGGCCAGAATATTCTTGGCTGTGCGCGTCAGACCTGTATAATAAAGAATATGGCAGGGAGCATATTGCGGATCATTGAAAATTCCTTCGGGAAGCCAGCTTATACGGGGCGACTGTTCCCTGCCTTCCGATGTCTGGAGCAGTTTTACACCCTGAAGGACACCTCCATACTGATCCTGCCATCCGCCGCCCGTTGTCAGCAACTGTTCGAGAGCAAGCGTACGTTCGCAAACATCATCGGCAGTCCATCCAAGCCCACAGAAGTCGCTGAGCGATCCGAGAACGGTTGCGGCAAGAATCGAGCTTGTACCCATACCCGATCCTGCCGGGAGCGCCGACAGCAGTGTGATTTCGAGTCCGGAGCCGAAATCCTCGAGTTGCTCTTCAAGCGTAGCGTAGCGGTGTGACGAAAAGCCCGGAGCAAACCCCGCGATCGCCAATGCCGCTTTTGGAAGCGAGAACGGCGCTCCGACACGCCGGAAATCAATAACGGAATCATAGTCACGGAGAATCTCGGAGGCTCCGAGATCGATAGACCGAAGCAGAATGTGACGCTCGGCCGACGGTTTCACAAAAATCTGCAGCGGTGGCTGACCATTGAGTTCGACAGCCATGTTCACCACCGACCCACCATGAAGCAGCGAGTAGGGAGGCGTGTCGGTCCATCCCCCCGCAAGATCTATTCTAACCGGACTTCGCCCCCAGACAATGCGGTCAGGGCTCACACTCAGCCGCGGAGTGACGGAACGGACATCCATTGTCGAGAGAATCATATCGCTCATGACGTTGAACGCCTTCTGCTGCTCAGCATCAAAAGGACGGCCGGAAATCTGAAGAATCCTTGACCGGAGACTGTGGTTCTGGAATCGCCTGGTTTCGAGTCTGCCGGCAGCGACCTCATCAGGCATATCAAGCCCGAATTGAACATATTTCCTTGCGACATCGTCAAGATCAAGCTGATAGAACACACTGTCCGGATTCTCGTTGAGCATTTTCAGATTCTGCTGCAGAAAACCGCGGCGCTGTTCATAAAGACGTCGCAGATCCGCACCATCCATCAATGCATCGGCACTCATTCTGGGCGAAGCCATCCAGATGTCACGCCCCTGCTCAAGGTCTGGCTCCGATGTCATCCATCTGGCAACAATTCCTGCATCCTCAACCGATCCGACAACCGGAAACAGTGGTGCGGACTGCAGGTCGCAATCGTCGGGAAGCCGCACAGACCTTGCGTTCAGCCATGAATGAATGCTTTCCCCGAGATATAACGTGGACTTATCAGACACCAGTCCCCGCATCGGATCGGCATAACCGTAAGGACGCACAGCAAAACCAGTCGCACCTATCGGAACCATATCAAGACAGATTCCGGGCTTCAGTTCAAGAGTCCAGTCATTTGCCGGAACGCCAGTCACTACATTTTCCGACGACAGCCGCCATCGAGAACCGATGCAGGAATTCTCTATCCAGACATTGTTGTTACTGCCAGTCAGCCGGATGCCCATTTTGCAGTTCTGCACAAACAAAGCCGGGTTTGGTTTCGTGCGGTTATGAATTATGCGGCGCTGGTCCGCAACGATGTTCTGCAGAGCCAACGTTGAGGAAATAAGCTGTGGAGTGGTTCCGAAATGATAGAATTCGCCATCGAGCAAGGGGACGACAGCCACACTCAGCGAGGCCACGTCCGGATCTGATGCCGACGGACAATCGCCGAGAGCGCATCCGAATTGCGAATACAGGTCATAGAACCGGAAACTTCCGTCTATATCTGTCGATCGCTGACGCAAAACGTCCATTGCCCTGTCGCTGAGCAGCCACAACCCGACATCCATCAGATAGTAATGGGTTCGGCCAAGTCTTGCGATCTCCTCAGCCGCAGGCTTCTGGAGCATAAACTCAAGCGATGTTCCGGATGAATCCTCGCGCGGAATAAAAAAGACTCCGTGATTGACCGCCTGCTCCGCCTCAGACCACAGCCCATAGCAAACCACATCGGCATCCGGGACCGGGGGCAGCTTCCCTCCAGCGCGGATCAGGACATCCCCGCTGACAACCAGAGTCGACTGCCTGTCTGAAGCTCCATCCATTATCTGACGCAGAAGCGGAAGCTGAAGATCGAGAAGTGACTGGTCAATTTTCTCGCCAACAGCCCAACGGAGAACAGGCAGCGGAGTGAGGGATTTAC
>JAIDXA010000070.1 GCA_029058705.1 Paramuribaculum sp.
GGAGTGGAGATTCATTCGCTTCCGGCGGTAAGCGAACGGGATCGCGACAACATTCTTCTTGCAGTAGAGACGGAAATTGACATGATAGCGCATTCATTTGTCAGGTCGGCTGCTGACGTCGAGTGTGTACGGGCTCTGTTGGGGGACTCCCGCATCAGTCTGTATGCCAAGATTGAATGTCGCGAGGCGTTGCGGAATCTTGACTCCATAGCCGATGCTGCCGACGGGCTGCTTGTTGCCCGCGGAGATCTTGGCACACAGATTCCCCTGCCGCAAATTCCGGAAGTGCAGTTCCGGATAGCGATGTTGGCCGCGGAAAAGTGTAAGCCGACTATACTTGCCACGCAGATACTCCAGTCGATGATGACTAAGCCGTCCCCTACCCGCGCCGAAATCAGCGATATCGCTCTTGCCGTGGCCGAAGGGTTCGACCGCCTTCTTCTTTGCGGCGAGACCGCTCAGGGAGCTTATCCCTGCGAGTGTGTCGGCGTCATGTATGAAACTATCAATCAAGCAACACTGATTCCATGGAAGCTCTCGACGACTATATAGCCGCGCATATCAGCGCCGAACCGGAGATTCTGCAGGATACATTCCGGTACACCCACACGCATCATCTGTATCCGCGGATGTGTTCGGGTCATGTCCAGGGCCGTCTTTTGAAAATGCTGACAACGATGATTAATCCTCGGCGTGCATTGGAACTGGGCGCTTTCACCGGCTATTCAACGCTTTGCATTGCCGAAGGACTTGAGGATGGGGCTGTTCTTGATTCGATAGAAATCGACGATGAACTTGCCGACGAGCTGACAGAACGCTTCGGGAAAGCCGGATATGCCGACCGTATTCGTCTGCATATAGGCGACGCACTGGAGATTCTCGACCGAATCGAAGGCATGTGGGACATGGTGTTCATGGATGCCAACAAACGAAACTATCCGGAATATTACGAATTGATTCTTCCGCGTCTTCGTCCGGGCGGTTATCTTATAGCTGACAATACGTTGTGGGACGGTAAAGTCGCGTCCGTGCCGCCGCCCACCGACGGTCAATCGGTCGGGATCATGAAATTCAACGATATGGTGGTTGATGATCCGCGTGTGGAGGTTTGTATGATTCCTCTTCGCGACGGGTTGACAATCGTGCGCCGGCTGCGTTGATTTGTGTCTATCGGCGCGGTGCGAAACGTGCGGTTATTGTCGAGATGAAAAGGCCGGTGACTATCACAAGCAATCCGACTATAAGTAAATCATATGTTTCTACGCGCACCGGATAGACGGTAACTGACAGTTGCGCTTCGTTTCCGGCAAGTTTTATGAAACCGAATGTCTGCTGCATGAGACATAGCCCGACTCCGGCTATAATTCCGAGCAGTCCTCCGAAAATTGAAATCAGCCAGCCTTCCCAGATGAAAATGGCCCGTATCATTGACTGACTGGATCCAAGAGCCTTAAGGGTCGCCATGTTGTCGGATTTCTCGATCATCAGCATCGAAAGAGTCGAGATAACGTTGAACGAGGCTATCAGCAGGATGAAAGCAAGCATTATGAATGTTATCCATTTCTCGATGGATATCATGCGAAATGATTTTTCTTCCTGTTCAAGCCTGTCGGCGATTTTATAGCCGTTGCCCAGAAGGGCGGAAATTTCTTCTTCAGCGGCTTCAGGGCTTTTCTCTTTTTTTAACGACACTTCGATGTGGGAAGCCTCATGGTTGTCATAATCAAGCAGGTAGCGGGCTGTTTCAAGGCTTACAAAAAGCGTCGAGGCATCTTTGTCGGATTCGTTGACTTCGTAGACGCCTGCAATGGCCAGTGAGTCGGAACGGAAGGCACTCATCGGATTTGATGGATTTATCCGGCCTACCCGGCGGGGCACATAAAGGGCGAGAGGGGTCGGCGACCATGGATGGGTTGCCAGTTTTATGGCGGTTCCGACTGAGAGAACGGCACAACTGACCGAGTCAGACATAAGAGCGTATTCACCGTCTATGATTGCGCCATTCAAGTTGCTGACGCGGTTATAGCCAGTCGGGACTCCGCGCATGCTGACGGCCATCTGGCGGCCTCCGGAGAGGGCAAGAGCCTGTTCGTCGATAGTGGCCATGGCGGTGTCTATACCGGACAGCATGGCAATTTCAAGGGCGATGGAATCGGCATTGACAATCACTTTTCCGCTTACCGGAGTGATTTTAAGCTCAGGGTCGATCATTGACAGACGGCTTTCGGCCAGATCCCTGAATCCGTTGAATACGGACAGCACACAGACAATGGCAATCGTAGCGACCGCGACCCCGCCTGTCGATATGAGCGAGATTATGTTCACAGCGCTGTGGCTCTTCTTTGAGAAGAGATAGCGCATAGCGATTCTTAGCGATACCATCAAAGGGAAATGTGTCAGTGATCGGTTGATTGGCTGAAGTTCGGTCAGCGTGTCAGCAGGCTGTCGATGTTGTCTATGTAGTCGAGCGAATCGTCGAGATAGAAGCTGAGCTCAGGAGTTTTGCGCAGCTGGTGGCGCACTATCTGGGCGAGCTCATATCTGATTGTTTTTGCCGATTTGTTGACACCTTCAATTACTTCAGGAGCCTTTTCCGAAGGAAAAACCGAAAGATAGGCCTTGGCTGTGCTTAGATCGGGCGAGACTCTTACTGTGCTGACTGAAACCAGAGTTCCATGCATTTTTGCGGTCTGTTTCCGGAAAATCTCACTCAGCTCTTTCTGAATGAGACGTGATATTTTGGCTTGGCGGGTAGTTTCCATATTGTTTTGTCTGTTTTGGATTATACGATTGTCGTGATGCGGGTGCGGCGCAAGGTGTTCCGCTACGTTATAACGTAATGCGCCGCGAAAAGGCTCACAAAGTTAGTGAAAAATTCCCGTAGAATCTCTGTGTTCGTTGAATATGTTATGAATGAGCTATTTCCAACAGACTTTTAGGTCGAACTAATCGGAGTAAGAGGATATAAAGCACGTCAACGCAGTTTTCGTCGATAGCGTTGATTCGGATGATTTGGGATTGACGAGTATTCTCTTTCCAGAACACCCTTCGAAATCAAATTTGGGAGAACATGGTTGCGCAGATATGTCTTATCTTTTCTTAATATCCGGGTAAGATCCTGAATAGTACGCCATTCAGAAGCAATCTCACAAATGAGATTCTCCATTTCTACCTGACTCAGACGTTTCTTCTTTAAGAGAGCCTGTGCCCGGTCACTTAATAGATTATCTCTAATATTGTCTTTTTTGCTGTCAACATTAGTAGCTAAGCTGTCAACATTAGTAGCTAAGCTGTCAACATTAGTAGC
>JAIDXA010000071.1 GCA_029058705.1 Paramuribaculum sp.
AGATGTGTATCAGACACAGAGGTAGGCGAGGTGGAAGCCGTCGGGGAGCGATTGTTCGAAACCGGACAGCCGCATGGCGAGGGCCGATTCGGTTGTTCCTGCGACGACAAACGTGCGGTGGGCAAGAACGTCGGTGCGGGGGAATGCTTCAAGGAGCTGCGGGAAGACATAGTTGGAGAAGCAGTGTTCGGTTTCGAACGGGACTCCGGGCATGGCCACGAGGATTTTCCGGGAGGATGCTGTCTCGAACCACATTACGGGAGCAGTGCCCACGGGGTTCTGGATTACGCGGCAGCTTGTAGGGACGAGGGCCTGGGCGGCAGTTAGCGCGTTGAGCGAGAGTCCCCGTTTACGGAACACTTCGCGGATGTTTGCAGTGACTGACGGGTCTTCGCGCAGTGACCCGCCGAAGATTTCGCAGAGGGTCTGTTTAGTCAAGTCGTCGCGGGTTGGGCCGAGACCTCCGGTTGTTAGGATGACGTCGGAGCGGTCGAAGGCGTCTTTGACGGCTCGCCTGATTTCGGAGGGCGAGTCGGCGATAACGGCAACATCGTTGATTTCCCATCCGTGCGGGGCCATGGTGCGTGCGAGAAAACCGGAGTTGGTGTCGACGACCTGACCGATCAGGAGTTCGTCGCCGATTACGATGACAGATACTTTCATGGGGGATTCTGTTGGATTGTCAGACGGTTACGCGGGCGTAGGGGACCTGGTCGTAGCCGCAGAACTGCCGGTCGAGGTATTTGAAATAGCCGGCCATGGCCACCATAGCGGCGTTGTCGGTCGTGAAGGCGCGTTCGGGGATGAACGCTTTGAGGCCGTTGGCGGCGCAGTAGTCAGCAACGGCCTGACGGACACCGGAGTTGGCCGAGACACCTCCGCCAATAGCGACAGTGGCGACACCTGTGGCCCGGACGGCTTTATCGAGTTTGTCGATAAGGATGTCGATTATTGTTTTCTGCAGCGAGGCAGCGAGGTCGGCTTTGTTGTTTTCGATAAATGCGGGGTCGGTTTTGAGTGCGTCGCGAAGAGTGTAGAGGAAAGAGGTCTTGAGTCCGGAGAAACTGTAGTCGAGTCCGGGAATGCGAGGACGCGCGAACCGGAAGCGTGCAGGGTTGCCTTCAGCGGCGAGCCTGTCGATGTGGGGGCCGCCGGGATAAGGGAGTCCCATGACCTTCGCGCATTTGTCGAACGCTTCGCCGGCGGCATCGTCGATAGTGGCACCGAGGATTTGCATGTCGTTATAGTTGCGGACGAGAATCAGCTGGCTGTTTCCGCCAGAGATGAGCAGGGTGAGGAATGGGTAGGACGGGACTTCGTCGTCGGGGTTGCGGCGTATGAAGTGTGACAGGACGTGGGCGTGGAGGTGGTTTACATCGACCATCGGGCATCGGAGTCCGAGGGAAAGGCCTTTGGCGAATGAAGTTCCGACGAGGAGCGATCCGAGCAGGCCCGGCCCGCGGGTGAATGCGATTGCGGACAGTCCGGATCTGGAGACTCCGGCGCGGCGCAGAGCAGCGTCGACAACGGGGACGATGTTTTGCTGGTGGGCGCGCGAGGCGAGTTCGGGGACAACGCCACCGTATTCCTCATGGACGCTCTGAGAGGCGATTACATTGCTGAGGAGCAGCCCGTTGCGCACGACGGCCGCCGAAGTGTCGTCGCACGACGATTCGATGGCGAGTATTGTAATGTCTTTTTCTTTCATCGATAGGTTGAATTTGGCTGCAAAATTACCGAAAAAAATCAGAGTTTCAAAGGATAGGCAGATGTCAGAGTATGTTTACTTTTACCATGAATAAAAGCGCTGTTTGAAATTCTTCAGGTCATCAGAAAGAGTCTTTTTGGCGCTTTCAGCCAAGTTTCGTCAGTCGCAATGTGGCAATTGCTTCTTTCTCAACTCGCTGAAATCACTCAAAAATCCATCTTTATGCTAACCTGAGTTAAAAGTAAACATACTCTCAGAGAACGGTTATTTCGTCGATGAAGAACCAGCAGGGGTTTCCTACGCCGTAGTGCCAGTGTGGACATTGTTTTGTCCCTTCGATGTCGACGCGGATGTAGCGGGCATTCTCCGGAGTGGTGAGGTTGTGGCGAACGTTGACGAATTTGACTTTCGGGTCGGGGTCGTCGGGGAGTTCGGTTTTCCATCCGCCGGAGAAGTTTTTGCCGTCGGTGCTGATGTAGTAGGTTACAGACATCGGCTGAAGGATCCATGCTCCGAGCTGGTGTAGGAAGTCGGATTCGATTGAACTGATGGATTTCACTTCGCCGAGGTCGAGTGTGATCGAAGTGTCGATTCCTTCCCATCCGATCCAGCTGTCCTTATAAGTTGCTCCGCCGAACAGGCCGTCGGTCAGCGCTGTCGGGGCAATGCGGTCGTAGGGGGCAGGCAGGGGTGCGGAGAATGTCGCAATTGCGTCGGCGGCGAGGTTGCGGTTTGGCTTCGGGAGGTAGCGTTGTCGGTAGAGGCGGCAGTAGTCTATGGGCGAATTGTTTCGTTCGTTGATTGAGGCGAGACCGAAGCGGCGGCTGCGCATTTCAAAAGTGTCGAGCATAGCCGAAAGGCGTGCTGTGTCTTTTTTCGGTTCGGTGCGCTGGATTTCGAGTTCGCTGTACTGGAGGGAAAGTCGCGAGCGCTGTACGCGGGCCAGTAGAGCGGAGTCGGCGGCAACGGCGTTTTCGGCCTTGTCGAACAGGTTGTTGTAGGATTGCCTGAGGATGGGGTTGAGCATGCCGTCTTTGTGGGAGACGGGGGAGTCGTAGATCCACAGAGGAGTCCGGCTTCCGAGGAGCGCGCCTTCCATCAGTTTGAGATATTGTCCGATATATTGGCCTGCGGCGCCATAGTAGCCGTTGAGGAATGTGGTGGTCAGAGAGTCGACGTCGGCGTCGGGATTCCACATCAGCTTCGAAATCAGGAATGTCCGGAGTTCCGACATGTCGCCACCGCGGTAGCCGGCGATCTGGGAGAAATGCATGCGGACGTTGTTGTCGCGGAAAGTCCGTATGTTTGGCTGGATAATGTGGAAATTAGGGAACGGTGTAGATGTTCCGTCGAAGTTTATTCCGTAGTCCCAGACGAAAATGTTGTCGGAGATGGCACTCCAGCCTTCGAGGGCTTTGAGAAAGTCGCGTCCGGATGGGTTTTCGGGCAGTGGCACTTCGCGGTAGCAGTCGATGTCGCAGAGCATTATGTTGACATTCGGCCTGGGGCGAATGTGTTTCGGAGGATGCATGGTGTAGAGATAGGCGAGGGTGGAGAACTGCTTGTCGGGGAATCGGTCGGCGAGCCGGTTCAGGAAGTGGATCACGCTGCCTGAAGGAGAGCCTTCGCGGTCGTCGATCTCTCGGCATGACGGGCAGGTGCAGTTTGTTCGGTTGCCGTCGTTCTGGCTTACTGAAATGATTGATTTTCCGGGATTGGCCTTGAAAATGGAGTCGACGCGTGCGGCTACGATTTCAAAGACATCATTATTGGTCAGACACCACTGGCTTGCCTTGCCGGGGTGGCGCCGGCCGTCGAACCAGGCGTAGTATTCAGGATGGCTGTTGCCGTAGACGGCAGACGGCAGCAGCCGGTCGAAAGTGTGGACCCAGTAGCTCGCGGCGAATTCGTCGCGCGGCTCTTCAAGACGCCGCCACAGGCGGTAGACGGAGTCGGTTGCGAGAGCGTAGTTCTGGCTCTGCCGGTAGCGGAAGGCGGGGTTGTCGATCCGCTCGATGTCGGGGAAGGATATGTCGGAGAGGGTAGGGATTGTGTATTCAAATTCGCCCCAGTAATTACATCCGAGGTAGTCTTCGAGGAGTGTCACGGCGGCATATGCGGCGCCGTTGCCGCGGTTGCTCTCGATCAGCAGATGGCCTGGGCCGGTCGACAGCCGGAATCCGTCTTCGTGTATTGCGGGGTCGGATGATCTGCGGAATACGATGTCGTTTTTTTTCGGTTTTCCGTTGTCGGAAACGATTGGAAGTCTGGCTCCTGAAATGCGTCCGATGAAATCCTGCAGCATCAGCGCTCCGGTCAGCGCCTCTGTCGAGTCGCAGACGATGCGGGCTACAGGTTTGCCTTTTCTGACAGGACATACAGCGGCAAAAGTTACGAAAGCGAATGAGATGGAAAGCAGTGCGATAAGAAATCTTCTCATGGCAGGATTGAATGATATAGGTTGTTGATTGGTGTTTGTTGCAAGATAGGGCGACGCTTTGCATGACGCTTTGCGCTTTCCGGCGGCAATATTTCTAAGCAAAGATAATAGAATTTCCGTGATTTCTGCGTAAATTTGCAGCCGAAAATATAAAGACTCATGCAGAAAATAAGAAACGTAGCTATTATAGCCCACGTGGACCACGGGAAGACAACTCTGGTCGACAAGATGCTGTTGGCCGGCAACCTTTTCCGCGAAAACCAGAATGCCGGCGAATTGATCCTTGACAATAATGATCTTGAAAGAGAACGCGGGATCACGATTCTCTCCAAAAATGTATCGATTAATTATAAAGACTATAAAATCAATATCATAGATACTCCGGGGCATGCCGATTTCGGAGGAGAAGTAGAGCGGGTGCTCAATATGGCCGACGGCTGTCTGCTGTTGGTGGACGCATTCGAAGGACCTATGCCACAGACGCGCTTCGTGTTGCAGAAGGCCATAGAGATGGGTCTCAAGCCGGTTGTCGTCATCAATAAGGTTGATAAGCCGAACTGTCGGCCTGATGAAGTCCAGGAGATGGTGTTTGACCTTATGTGCAATCTGGACGCCACGGAGGAACAGCTTGATTTTCCGACAATCTACGGTTCGGCCAAGCAGGGCTGGATGAGTACGGACTGGGAGAAACCGACCGAAGACATCACGGCCGTTCTTGATGCGATCATAGAGTTTATTCCGGAGCCGAAACGTATAGAGGGACCGGCGCAGATGCTTATCACGTCGCTTGACTTTTCGAGCTACGTCGGGCGTATAGCAGTCGGTCGCGTTCATCGCGGCGATCTGCGCGAGGGCGCAGACGTGGCATTATGCAAGAAGGACGGCTCGATTGTCAAGCAGCGCATCAAGGAGCTTCATGTTTTCGAGGGCATGGGCCGCAAGAAAGTGGAGAGTGTCGGAAGCGGTGATATATGTGCGCTTGTCGGCATAGACTCTTTCGAGATCGGTGACACGATAGCCGATTTCAATACACCGGAGGCTCTGCCGCGCATCGCGATCGATGAACCGACAATGTCGATGACATTCACGATCAATGACAGCCCGTTTTTCGGGAAAGACGGCAAGTTCGTGACATCACGTCATATAGCGGACCGTCTGACGCGTGAGCTTGACAGGAATCTTGCACTGAGGGTTGAACGCGGCGTCGACGATGACAAATGGATTGTCTACGGTCGAGGCGTTCTTCATCTGTCGGTGCTGATCGAGACGATGCGTCGCGAAGGTTATGAACTGCAGGTGGGTCAGCCCCAGGTTATAGTCAGGGAGATCGACGGCGTGAAATGCGAGCCGGTCGAGCTGATGACGATAAATGTTCCGGAGGAGTATTCGTCGAAGATGATCGATATGGTCACCCGCAGGAAGGGCGAGCTTGTCTCGATGACGGTTCAGAACGACAGGGTGCATATGGAATTCACCATACCGTCGCGCGGAATCATCGGTCTGCGCAACAATGTGCTTACGGCTTCGGCCGGAGAAGCGATCATGGCTCACCGTTTTCAGGAGTTCCAGCCCTGGAAGGGTGAAATCGAGCGCCGCACCAACGGATCGCTCATCGCACTCGAGGCAGGCACGGCCTATGCCTATGCCATCGACAAACTTCAGGACCGCGGCAAATTCTTCATCTTCCCACAGGAGGAGGTGTATGCGGGTCAGGTGGTAGGCGAGAATGCCAAAGACAATGATATCGTTGTCAATGTCACGAAATCGAAGAAGCTGACAAACATGCGTGCTTCCGGCGCCGACGACAAGGCAAGGATTGTGCCTCCGGTCGTGTTCAGTCTGGAAGAAGCACTTGAATATATCAAAGAGGATGAATATGTTGAGGTTACGCCCCATCATATCCGTCTGCGCAAGATCATACTCGATGAAATCGAGCGCAAACGGGCCAGCCGCTGACCGGCCAGAATAGTTTCCAAATAGTCGAGACAGGATAATGTTAGGTGTCAAACGTCTATATTGGTTTGTGCTGAAGAGCTATGTTCCGCTTTTCTGCATGACGTTCTGCATCTGTCTTTTTATTGTCCTGATGCAGTTTCTGTGGCGCTATATCGATGATCTTGTCGGAAAGGGCCTGACGATAGATGTCATAGGCGAGCTGTTTTTCTATGCGGCTCTGACGATGATACCGATGGCGCTTCCTCTTGCGATCCTGCTGGCCTCGCTGATGACATTCGGCAATCTCGGCGAGCATTTCGAGCTGACGGCCATGAAGGCGTCGGGAGTGTCGCTGATCAAGGTAATGCGGCCGCTGATAGTGCTGATGGTTGCAATCGGGATCGGTGCGTTTTTCTTTCAGAACAATGTTTTGCCGATAGCCCAGACAAAGATGTGGACACTTCTGTTTTCGATGCGCCAGAAGTCGCCTGAGCTTGAGATTCCGGAAGGTGTTTTCTATGACCAGATTCCGGGCTATAATTTCTTTGTCGACCATAAGAACCGTGACAACGGAACGCTTTATGAGATAATGATCTATGACATGTCGCGCGGATTCGATAACGCCGGCGTGATACTTGCCGACTCGGGCCGTCTGGCGATGACCGAGGATAAGTCACATCTGTTTCTGCAGTTATGGCAGGGCGAGAGTTTCGATAATCTGAAGGAAGCGGCTTCAACGATGAAAAATGTGCCGTTCCGTCGGGAAACCTTTATAGAGAAGTCTATCCTTATGCCTTTTGACGCCAATTTCAACCGAATGGATGAGGAGGGTATGAGAAACCAGTATGTCGGAAAGAATATCGCACAGCTTCAGGCCACGATTGACTCTGTCGGAGAGCGTATAGACAGTCTCGGCACGGAATACGGTCATGCTGCCATGACGGAGCCCCGAATGGGAGTGGCGCAGATTCGTGAGGAGTATACGGGAACAGGCGAGCTTCGTGTTGTTCCGGTTGCAGATGTCAGGCCGGCGCGGCTTCCGGATGCCGACTCACTTATGAAAGGCGCCAATTCGGCGGCGAGGGTGAGCTATCTCAGCCAGGCCCTCAACAAGGCCAAAAACAGCCGTCAGGACTATGAGTTCCGGGCTCTTGTCATGAAGGATGAGCTCAAGACGGTGAGACGCCACGACATAGAGTTGCAGAAGAAATTCACTCTTTCGTTTGCGTGTCTGATATTCTTCTTTATCGGCGCGCCGTTGGGCGCGATTATCCGGAAGGGTGGCATCGGTACGCCGCTTGTCATATCGGTTCTGCTGTTTATATTCTACTATATCATAGACAATACGGGATATAAGATGGCCCGTGACGGCCATCTTTCGGTCTGGGAGGGAATGTGGCTCAGTTCGGCGGTGTTGCTGCCGCTTGGAATTTTCTTTACTTATAAGGCTGTGAAGGATTCGGCTGTGTTCAATAAGGACGCCTATATGAATTTCTTCAGGCGTCTTATAGGTTCGAATCTCGCCCGCCATATGAAGGTGAAGGAGATTGTGATGGTTGACGTTGATCCTTCGGTTGCGATCACTATGATCGGGAATCTTAAAAAATCGGCAGCCGGATATCTGGAATCGAATGCCAGGCGACCGTCATATACATCATACTGGCTTCGCGGATATTCCCGCAGCGGACTCCGGACTCTGTCGGAAGAACTTGAAACGACGATCGGTTATATTTCAGACAGCCGTTCGAAGCTTGTGATCAACAAGCTGATGGATTATCCGATTCTCAGAAGTCTGTGGTTTTATCATCCGACGAACTACCGCTGGGCTGCATGGACGGCGATTGCCGTTGTTCCGTTC
>JAIDXA010000072.1 GCA_029058705.1 Paramuribaculum sp.
TTTATCTGGTCAGGGGACGGGTTTTCTCTGTGAGCCATTGTCTGGCGGTTTCGTCGAGTTCAGGGGACAGTTTGCTTCGGACGAGTCCGTGGTATTCGTTAATCCAGCTGATTTAGGAGTCGGTCATTATTGATGTGTCGAACAGCGAGAGGTCGAACGGGAATAGTGTCAGGGTTTCGAAGCTGTAGAAGTTGCCGAATTCGGTGGATGTCTCTTTTTGTGTCAGCACGAGGTTTTCGCACCGGATTCCGTAGAGGCCTTCACGGTAGAGTCCTGGTTCGTTGGATGTGATCATGCCGGGGGTCAGCGGGGCAAGGGTGTCGTTGAGCCGGATGCTCTGAGGCCCTTCATGTACGTTCAGGAAGTGGCCTACGCCGTGGCCGGTGCCGTGGAGGTAGCTGAGGCCTTCTTTCCACAGGTTTATGCGTGCGAGGGCGTCGAGCTGAGCTCCGCGGGTGCCCTCGGGGTATATGGCCTGCGCGATTGCGATGTGGCCTTTCATGACAAGGGTGAAGTCGTGTTTTTGCGCTTCTGTCGGAGTTCCGAGCGCGATGGTGCGGGTGATGTCGGTCGTTCCGTCGAAGTAGTTGGCTCCGGAGTCGACGAGCAGGAGGTTGTCGGGCGAGAGTGTCGCGTTGCTTTCTTCGGTGGCCGAGTAGTGGACGATTGCTCCGTGTGGGCCGAATCCGGCTATGGTGTCGAAGCTGAGGTCGAAGAACATCGGGTTTGCGGACCGGTGTTTCCGAAGGATGTCGGCGACGTCTATTTCAGTTGTCGGGATGTTGTTGCCCATGCGTTTTTCAATTTCCATGAAGGAGTGGACGAGGGCGATGCCGTCGCGGATCATTGCCTGGCGCACTCCGGCGATCTGGGTCGGGTTTTTGACGGCTTTCAGCATGGCGGCCGGCGATGGCCCGATGATGGCGCGGTTGCCGAGCCGGGAGTGGATGGCTATGCCGGTTTGTGACCCGCTGACGAGGATCGTGAGGCTTTCGGGAAGGTGTGCGAGTGATTCTGCGGTTGATGAGTAGGGGGCTGTTGCCACGCCGCATGCCGACAGGTGGCCGGTGATTTCGGGAGTCAGTTTGTCGGGGTCGATGAAGAGGGTGGATCCTTGTGGCGCAAGGAGCAGGAATGATGTGACGACGGGGTTGCATTCGACGTCGGCCGAACGGAGGTTGAGGATCCAGGCGATTTCCGCGAGGTCGGAAATGAATGCGGCTTCGGCGCCGGATGTTTTTACGTTGTCGAGGACGCGGGCGATTTTGGATTGGGCCGTCTCGCCGGCATATTTGTCTTCATGGATGAATGCTTTTGTTTTTGGAAGAGACGGGCGGTCGGTCCAGAGGAGGTCGATGGGGTCGAAGTCGACGTTCAGGCTTATTCCGGCGGAGGAGAGCGAGGTGTTCAGGTGTCGTGCGGCGTTGATGGAGAATGTCATGCCGTTGATTCCGACGGTCGCGCCTGCGGGAAGCGTTTGGCAAAGCCATCCGGCGATTGATGGTGTTTCGGGTTTGCCGTCTTCCATTACGCTGATGCATGTTCCGTCGAGCTGGCGTGCGGCCTGAAGCCAATAGCGGGAGTCGGCCCATATATAGGCGTTGTCGTGTGTCACGACGAGGTCGCCGGCCGATCCGGTGAATCCCGAGAGCCATCGGCGGGTCTGCCAGTGGTCGGCGAGGTATTCGCCCTGGTGGGGGTCGGTCTGGGGGATGATTGTCGCGTCGATGCCGCGTTTCATCATTATTTCGCGCAGAGCCTTGATGCGTGCGTCGGTTTGGTTGGTGTTCATGTCTGTTTTATGTGTTGTGTTATTGTTTACGGTTGCGGGGGGTGAATGATGTGGCAAATATAGCAAAAAAAAGTGGATGAGGTTGTATTGATGTTGTGTTTGTCTTGTTTGAGGCGGCGGGGATGGGTCGAATTGGCGGTGTTGGGATTTCCTGAAGAAAAAGATCGGGATTGTGTTGATGTGTTTTTATGGTGTTATTCTGTTGGTTTATATTCTGTTGTGTGGTTGGAGGGCGCGATGGCGGCGAAAAAATAACGATTTTTTTTGTCGAAATGTTTGGTGGAATAAAAAAAACATCATAACTTTGCATCGCTTTTGAGCCGCAAGGCTGTTTAAGCAAAGATGAAAAGACCTGCCTCTTTAGCTCAGTTGGCCAGAGCACGTGATTTGTAATCTCGGGGTCGTTGGTTCGAATCCGACAAGAGGCTCA
>JAIDXA010000073.1 GCA_029058705.1 Paramuribaculum sp.
TCGCCTGAAAAATATCCAATCCTCAGCCCGGCAAAAAGAGAGGCTGCGCCGTAAACCTTAATTACGACACAGCCTCCATATATCTTATATTTCCAAAAGACGCTATATTCTCTTATGGTAGATGTCTAAAATATTTTTCATCATATCTAAAGCCAATTCTGCTTGAAGAAATAAGCCTTTCGTCATATCGTAACTCTGAGTCAATACATTAAGTTCTTCTTCAGACCATTCTTTGGCAATCACCATAGCAATAAAAAATTGTTGCTTAGATTCTATGAGTCCTTTTATAGACTTCAGATTATATCTGTATGAATCATATAGATGACTGTACATCCTATACATATCTCTATCACAGTCATGGTGATATATATTCATTTTCATGTCTTTAATCTGAGAGTTTACATCTTGCGTAAATAGTTTTAAATCAGTATTAAGGACATACATCTCATATGACATCCTAAAGTAGTCGATTTGGTGAGTCAGAGAATCGACCTTTACAGATAGTTCTTCTATTTTAGACTCAGTATTTGTTTGCGCTTCAGAGTTAAAAGGAAAAACAAATAAGACGGAAATTATAACAATATAAAGTAAACGTATCATGTTAAAATTTTTTACAAAGGTACGAATTAATTGCGGGATTTAGGAGATTTGTTTCGCATAAGCCGTCGTACTCGTCCTGCGCCTATTGTGTTAAAAACCATCCAGCTATCACATTTTTGCCACCTTTACTTTATATACATGGCGGCCGGCCTTGACAATATACAGCCCCGGCAGTAGAGACACAAGTCGCGTCCCTGACAATATTTTGCCATCAAACACTATTCTTCCGGCAACATCAAACAATCTGCATTCCGTGCCGTCAGGAGCTTCGATTGCGACTCCGTCGCTTACGGCCGTCACTTTTATTTGACCGTCGTTTTCCACAGGTGTCAGGGCTGCACTTTGTGCTGCCAGCCGTATTATCTGTTCAAACTCGGCCTCCTTGCCGGATGAATTGCAGGCTTTCCATATCCTGCTGACAGAATATTCATCTCTTGTCTCGCTAAAGGTCACCGGAAGCTGAACTCCGCCAGAATAAGCCTTGACATCCGCCACCGGCGGCAATTGGCCTTTTTCTGATTCAACATAACGTTCAGGGACATCGGCAAATGTAATCGGCGACGAGACAAGCTTGAAACCTCCGGAAGCAATCTGACTCGAACCGCGGTCGACAAATGGCTCGACGGCAGTGAAGGCACACGCCACCCCGCCTATCTCCTCAACCCTTATAACACCGGCATATGGCCTTATCCCGGATTCCAGATAATCCACCTGCCCTATTGCTATCTGCGGCAATATCACATCACATTCCCCGGTGTTTGGAGCGGATTCTTTCAGCACATACTTAAACGACGTTCCGAAATCATCCGACAGCGACACACGCACCCTGCTGTCTTTGCCAAAAACGGCATCATCGACTTTCCATTTCAACTTCAAACGTTGCCCCATCGGATATGACATCGTCCCCGACAACGCGGGAGTCACCGATGAGATTCGGAATGGTGTGCCCGAAACGAACTCCACCTCAGACAGATAACTATCGTAGTTAACGGCTGTCAGGCTCTCGGCACCTGAATCCGGAACAACCCCGTCGGAAACAAAAATCAGGAATTTATATACACCAGGCTCTTCTACCGCGTCACTGTAATCATTTTTCACAAGCTTATCGGCCGAGCCATCCCACATCAAACGCCATGACGGCTTAAAACACACATCACTGCCGGCAGAAGGCTTGTCGCACCGAAACCTGGCGTTGCTCTGAGATGCGACATTCGTCACATCAAACTGATGAACTCCATATGACAGGCAATCGCCATCCGGATCTTTTGCCTTGATGTCAAAATGTATGTAGGTACCCACAGGCACACGATATCTACGCTTAAGATCAGTAGTATCGATTTCCGGCGCCCCATTTCGAGTCGCGATCCCCCTTACAATATTATTGTAATATCCAACGCCACCTTGACTATAAAACGTCGTGTCTGTCACATCATTATAATCTATAACCGGAATCTGGCCGCTGCAACGGACCGATCGGATATCCTCTATGCTTACCGCTGAAAAAAACGGAAGCTTATCTCCATAGCCCATCACCGACTGTCCGTTGCCGGGTTCGGAATAATAAGATGTTCCGGTTGTATTTGCCTGCACATGTTTAGAGCCGAACATATGCCCCAGTTCATGAGCCATATCCACAAGCATCGGACGACACGTCGATGCCCCTTTTACAATCTTGCGATAAGCGGAATTCATCATGGCCCGCCCCCCTACGTCCGAGGAGTTGGCTATGATCATTCCAATATCATAAGCATCCTCCCCGATAAGACTGTTTATGATGGAAGTGCCTTGATCGACAATCGTAAGGCTGTTGCTGCTTGTAGGTTGTGCATTCGGATCAGTGATTATCAGCCGCTCATCATCGACCAGCTCGAAAAACACCCCGAGATCAGGTGTAAAAATACGGTTCAGGTAATCCACCGTATTGCCCCACCATGTCCTCACACTGTTGACATCCCCGCGGAAATCAGCATGAAAACATTTATATGACACCGGCAATGCCAGACGATAGACATGCAGCACGCCATCGTTACATATAACCGAAGAAGCATTTCCCTCTGAATTATACGAATGCGCCTCATTCTCAATCATAACACCACATTCCGGGATCACATTTGAAGCAATCCCCAGATTTAATGACAAGCACATTACGGCAACAAGCAGCACTTTATTCATATCCTGACAATTTAAATGCATTTGCAATGAATTATATATTTTCTGCAAAATTAGCAAAATATCAGAAACCACACATCTTACTCAAACAACAAAAAAGCCGCCACCACACCCGGCATACAATCGATTCGCGAAACCCAACCTACAAAAAAACGTCCTGATTTGCGCAAGTGGAAAAGAATCATTACCTTTGCAGACGTAAACGCCCGGATGGCGGAATCGGTAGACGCGCTGGTCTCAAACACCAGTGGAGCAATCCGTGCCGGTTCGATCCCGGCTCCGGGTACTGATAACGGCTGACAGTCATAAACCGTCAGCCGTTAGTTTTTCAACGGATATCCGTCATGTGATCCGCCAACCGCGTGCAACGACCAGTGATTCACAGCATTTATCAGTAATATAAGCCCAGTCGGAAACTGCAATCCGGTCTTTTGGAAACAGCTTTGACCCCATGCCGACGCAGAACGCTCCGGCCGAGAACCACGAGGCGAGGTTCTCCTCTGTCGGCTCAACGCCTCCGGTCACCATCAACTTCGACCATGGCATAGGCGCAAGCAATCCTTTCACAAATTTCGGGCCGAGTACATCGCCGGGAAACACCTTGCAGAGGTCACAACCGGACTCCTGCGCCATCCCGACTTCACTTATGCTTCCGCATCCGGGGACATAGGCCACCCCCCTGCGGTTGCACGTCTTGGCAACCTCATGGTTAAACAGCGGGCCGACCACGAAGCAAGCACCAAGCTGCATATAAAGCGCAGCAGTGGCAGGCTCCACTACCGAACCTACGCCAACCGCCATTTCAGGACATTGCCCAGAGGCGAACCTGACGATATCTGCAAAGACCTCATGGGCGAAATCGCCCCTGTTAGTAAATTCAAATGCACGGATACCTCCTTCATAGCACGCCTTCAGCACATTGCACGCAACCGCCGGATCTTTATGATAGAAGACCGGGACAACCGGCGCCAGAGCTATTTTATTGAGAACTGATAGTTTGTCAAATTTTGCCATTTCAGTAAGAGTGTCGTTTGGGTTATATGTTTGGGTTAGATCATATTATCGCTGGACACGTCCGTTGCTGTTACCTCCGGCCAGAGCCTCGACCTCTGCCTCACTCACAAGATTGAAATCGCCGTTGACCGTATGTTTCAGAGCCGAAGCCGCAACTGCGAATTCAAGCGCCTCTCCCTGAGTCGGCTTTGTCAGAAGCCCGTGGATCAGACCGCCGGAGAAGCTGTCGCCACCGCCGACACGGTCGATTATCGGATCGATGTCATAACGCTTGCTCTCATAAAATTCTTTGCCGTCATAAATCATGGCCTTCCATCCGTTATGAGTCGCCGAAAACGATTCACGCAGCGTAGATACAACATACCTGAATCCGAATTCCTTCATCATGGCCTTGAAAATGCCCTTATAGCCTTCGGCCGCAGTGTCTCCGCCTTCAACGTCGGCATCCGGCTTGAATCCGAGGCAAAGCTCGGCATCTTCTTCATTTCCGATACAGACATCGACATACGCCATAAGAGGACGCATAACCGATATGGCCTTTTCACTAGTCCACAGCTTTTTACGAAAATTCAGATCGACCGAGACCGTCACTCCGTGGCGTTTTGCCGCCTCGCAGGCTCTTCTGGTCAGTTCGGCTGCCTTATCGGAAATAGCCGGCGTTATGCCGCTCCAGTGAAACCAGTCGACGCCCTCCATCATCCGGTCAAAGTCGAAATCATCAGCATCGGCTTCGGCAATCGCACTTCCGGCACGGTCATAGATCACCTTTGACGGACGCATCGATGCCCCAGTCTCACAATAGTAGATACCAACACGGTCACCGCCACGCACAATGTATTGCGTATCGACTCCATAACGGCGCAATGCATTGACAGCAGCCTGACCGATTTCATGTTTCGGAAGTTTACTTACGAAAAATGCATCATGCCCGTAATTGGCACAGCTGACCGCAACATTGGCCTCACCGCCGCCCCAGATGACATCAAAACAGTCCGCCTGAACAAAACGGCGGCAACCCGATGGAGAAAGGCGCAACATTATTTCGCCTAATGTTATTATTTTTCCCATAATATGTTATATGTCTTTTTCTGTTTTATTTTCAGCCGCATGACCTTGGCTTTATCACATTGCAAAAACATTGAACCCGCCATCGACCACCGCAACCGTGCCGGTCACAAACGATGACGCATCGCTTATGAGGTAGTGAATCGTACCACACAGCTCTTCCGGCTTTCCGAACCGTTTGAACGGAGTCTGACGGATCACATCCTCGCCACGCGCCGTCAGCGATCCATCGGGGTTTGTAAGAAGCGACCTGTTCTGATTCGTCAGAAAAAAACCTGGTGCTATAGCGTTGACCCTGATCGAAGGAGTGAATTTTACGGCCACCTCATTGGCCATGAATTCCGTGAAATTACTGATGCCGGCCTTGGCGGCCGCATAGCCCATCACACGTGTGAGCGGACGAAACGCAGCCATTGACGAAAAGTTGACAATCGCACCTTTGCCGGCATCAACCATCGGTTTCAGGAATATCTTGGTCGGGATCACTGTCCCTGTCAGATTGAGATCAAGGACTTTCTGGAAATCACCGATGTTGACATCAAAGAAATTCCCGTCAGGCAAAATGGTAGCGCCAGGCATATTTCCGCCTGCCGCATTCAGCAACGCGTCGACACTTCCATAGCGGGCCATGATCTCGTCGCAGTTGGCCTGCACGACATCAGGGTTCATCACATCCGTGACAAGAAACACGGCTTCTCCGCCTTTGGACCCGATTGCATCAACAATTTTCTCACCCTCTTCCCTGCGGCGTCCCATCAGCACGACTTTCGCGCCTTCGAGCGCAAGGTATTCGCCGATACAGGCTCCGAGCACTCCGGTTCCGCCTGTTATGACAACAACTTTATCCTTGACCGAAAACAATTCATTCATAAATCCGGATACTTTATAATTATTTTGATTTTTCAGCATTCACAGCCGCCATTATGCCTCCCACCATTCCAAGGGCCAGCATGCGGCCATGGAAAGAATATCCGGCATTATATCCGGCTTTATCATCACCAAGCATCAACGGAGCATGATCGACTCGCATCGGAACTCCCTGACGCTCCATCTCGAACGTGCGCACCACTTCAACCAGCCTCGGGTCAAGATGGCTCGATTCCCGAAAATCGCCGTTAGGAAGCACCGTGCAGATGCGCGCATGTACAAAATGAGTGCGCGAGGCATACTTACGTGCAAGTTCTATGACATCGTTATGGGCACCGGCACTAAGCGAACCGGCACAGAATGTCAGGCCGTTGTGAGAATCCGAAACCGCATTGAGAAGCCACGCGATATCCTCGTCGCAGGTCAAAATACGAGGAAGACCGAAAACCGCCATCGGAGGATCATCCGGATGGACACACATATTGATGTCATACTCATTGCAGACAGGCATGATCTCCTCCAGAAAATACTTCATATTCTTACGAAGACGATCCTTGTCGACTCCCTTATAAAGATCAAGCAGTTCCCGGAACTTCTCGACCGGATTAAGGTCGTCTTCCGAAAAGTTTCCGCTCACGAATCCCTGAGTCTTGATTACGATATTCTCAACAAGCCGCGCCTCCTTTTCGGAGGTCATTCCGGCCGCAAGCTGCTCCATGCGCTCCAGAGTCTCCTGATCCCAGAAGTCCGGCGCACCGGGACGCTTCAGAATATGAATATCGAAATAGGCGAATTCCGCACGATTGAAATAAAGGTTGGAAGTTCCGTCGGGATTGGGATATTCCAGTTCCGTACGCGCCCAGTCGAGAACCGGCATGAAATTATAACAGACCGTCTTCACTCCGGCCTTGCCGAGATTTGCAAGACTGACCTTATAATTCTCGATCAGCCTGTCGCGATCCGAACCGGCATATTTGATAGCTTCCGAGACGGGCAGACTCTCGACAACGCTCCAGCGCATTCCGTGTGCCTCGATCATCGATTTAATCTTTTCGATCTCCCCGGAGCTCCAGATTTCGCCGTTAGGGACATGATGGAGAGCGGTCACGATCCCTTCGACCCCTATCTGACGGAGCATCCCGAGGGTTATTTTATCATTTGGTCCGAACCAGCGCCACGTTTTTTCCATTGGCAAGCACTTTTAGAAATTAAAATATCGTTTGGCATTATAATAGCATATATCCTCCACCATCTGTCCGATCCGTTCGAGCTCACTGACAGGAATGAGACCGCGGTCGATGTCAGAGCCCAGAAGATTGCACAGCACACGGCGAAAATATTCATGGCGGGGATATGACAGAAATGAGCGGGAGTCAGTCAACATTCCGACAAACCGGCTCAGAAGTCCCTGAGTCGACAATGCGTTCATCTGGTCTTCCATACCTCTGATCTGATCATTGAACCACCATCCGGAACCCATCTGGATTTTACCCGGACAGGATCCGTCCTGGAAATTGGCGATCATCGCCGCCACCCACACATTGTCGGAAGGATTAAGATTATACAGAATCGTTTTGGCAAGTTTCCCATCCCGGTCAAGCCTGTCAAGAAGAGATGCCATAGCTTCAGCACCGCTGAAATCGCCGATCGTATCGAAACCCGTATCAGGGCCAAGCACTCTGGCCGCACGACTGTTGACATTGCGGAGAGGCCCGAAATGGATCTGCTGAACCCACCCCTTTCCGGCATTCATCTCAAGCAGTTCGATCAGTATCGCCGACTTGAGCCTGTCGGTGTTTTCAGACGAAAGTCTCTCGCCCGACAGAACCTTTGCAAACAGATTTTCCACCTCCGGCCGGGAGCACTCCGAACAGATGACTTTCCCTAACCCGTGGTCGGCCAGACGACAACCTGACTCATGAAAGAAATCATGGCGCACCCGAAGCGCGTCCATCAGAGTGTCGAAACCACTGATTTCCACTCCGCTGACTTCCGACAGCCGCTTGAGATAACCGGCATAGGCCTCCGGATCGTCCACCGCCAGAGCCTTATCGGGACGCCATGTCGGAAGAACCTTAACTTCAAATCCAGAGTCGGCGATTGCCTTATGATATTCGAGTGAATCGACCGGATCATCAGTCGTGCAGACAGTCTCGACATTATAGCGGCGCATCAGTCCTCTCGGTGTCATCTGCGGATCGGCGAGCTTCGAATTGCAACGCTCATAGATCTCACGGGCGTTGTCGCCATTGAGAATGTCAGAAATCCCGAACGCAGTGCGAAGTTCGAGATGAGTCCAGTGATAGAGCGGATTGCGGAACGTATATGGGACTGTTTCAGCCCACTTGATGAATTTCTCATCGTCGGGAGCATCTCCGGTAATATAGCGTTCATCAACGCCATTGGCCCTCATCGCCCGCCATTTATAGTGATCTCCGCCAAGCCAGAGCTCCGTGATTGAAGCGAACGGTTTATTTTCGGCTATCATCTGCGGGGAAAGGTGGCAATGATAGTCAATGACCGGCATTTTTGCTGCATGGCTGTGATAGAGGTAACTCGCTGCCGGTGTGTCCAGCAGAAAATCATCGCCCATGAAAGTTCTTGAGGTTTCCACCATCATCGTTTTTCTTATTTGAGTTCGACAAGTTTATATCTGGGAACAAGAATCTTCATCATGCACCAGCTCAGCAGATAAGCGACTCCGGCACATATGAAGACAATCATATATCCCGCATTTTTCCCTTCAAATCCCATAAACACGAAACCGATGCGTTCCGTGTAGTCAAACAGCTGGCCCGCGCCGTAATTGCTCATGAAGCTGCCAAGGCCGCTGGCAAGGCCGGCCGCCCCGGTAACTGTCGCCACCACCGATTTCGGAAACATATCACTGACAACATTATACACATTGGCACTCCAGCTCTGGTGGGCTGCCGCCATAATTCCAATAATGACGACCGGAAACCACATGGAAATCACTCCGAGCGGCATGACTCCGATTCCCAACAGAGGGAAAAGTGCAAAAATCAGCATGGCTTTCATTCGTCCGGCATAAGGGTTTAGACGTGACCTGTCGATGAAATATGTCGGAAGATAACTGCCGGCAAGCGACAGCATCGAGATCAGATAGATCGTAAAGACCGCTACCATTCCGGTTGTCGAAGCCGATGAATAGCCATAGACATCGCTGATAAAGGCCGGAGCCCAGAAAAGAAGAAACCACCAGACAGAATCGGGAAGAAAACGCCCGAAAATGACCGCCCACGTCTGACGGAACGAAAACGCCTGAAACAGCCCTATTTTCGACCCAGGCTCACACTCGTCCGGGGCAAGATTTTCCTCCTCCGCGGCATCCTGCTCGATATAAGCGAGTTCAGCAGCATTGACTTTAGGATTCTTTCTCGGTTCCTTATACATGAACACCCAACCGAACATCCATAGGAAACCAAGCAGACCGATAGAAAGGAACGAGACTTCCCAACCATAATACTGCGCGATCAACGGAATCGTAAACGGAGCGATGAGCGCTCCGATCTGAGCGCCAGAATTGAACACTCCTGTTGCAAAACCGCGGTCCTTCTTGGGAAAATATTCGGCCACCGCCTTGATCGAACAAGGGAAGTTGCCTGCCTCCCCCAGCGAGAGCACACACCTGGCGGCAAGGAAAAGCCAGACACTGACCGTCGTCACCATCACTGCCGTGTCCGAAGCCATGCGGAGCATGCGCAGACCCTCGGCGGCTCCGGAGAAACTGAGAATCCAGTCGCCGCTCACAATCCCGTTTGTTGCGATTCCGCAGAACGCATGCAGACATGCTCCGGCCGACCAGACACCTATGGCCCACATAAAGCCCCGCTTCGTCCCGACGTAATCGACAAACTTTCCGGCAAACAGCATCGATACAGCATAGACAATGGAAAACACTCCGGTGATCAGTCCATAGTCGGCATCGGTCCAGCCGAATTCCGGCGCAATGAAGTTTTTCCATGTCAATGACAGGACCTGACGGTCAAGATAATTCACGACAAGAGCAATAAACAGAAGTCCGCAGACAACCCAACGGAAGTTGGTCATTCTGGCATTAGAAAGTTTTTCAGACATATCAGACAACAGGCAGTTTAGGTTAACGAATTGACTATTTCAACAGATCGGGACGCAATCGGCGGGTTCTCTCCAGAGCCTGTTCATGACGCCATTCGGCGATTTTGGCTTCATGTCCTGAAAGAAGAATAGGCGGGACATCCCATCCTTTATATGACGACGGGCGGGAGTAGACCGGAGGAGCAAGAAGATTGTCCTGATATGAATCCGACAGAGCGCTCTGCTCATCGCCCAACACTCCTGGAATCAGCCTGACGATCGCATCCGTAATCACAACTGCCGGAATCTCGCCGCCGGTCAGCACGTAATCGCCTATGGAGATCTCACGGGTTATCAGATGCTCCCTTATCCGGTAGTCGATCCCTTTATAATGGCCACACAGGATTATGATATTTTCGAGCATCGACATACTGTTGGCCATCGGCTGTGTGAACTGCTCCCCGTCGGGCGAAGTGAAAATAACCTCGTCATAGTCGCGCTCTGCCTTCAGAGCCGAAATAGCCCGGTCGATCGGTTCGACCTGCATCACCATTCCGGCTTCGCCGCCGAAAGGATAATCGTCGACTTTGCGGTGGCGGTTGGTCGAATAGTCACGAAGATTATGCACATGATATTCGGCAAGCCCTTTGTCGGCCGCACGTTTAAGTATCGAACAACCCAGAGGCGACTCAAGCATCTCGGGAAGAACCGTAAGTATGTCAATTCTCATAATTCTTTAATGATTGCTGTAGATTATTAATTACCATGGCCCGTAGCTCGGCGGGAGCAAGCACTGTCACATTCGGTCCGTAGCTCAGCAGCTCCTGGACGAAGTCAGGCGTCAGGCGGAGGTTATAGTTGAAAATCGAATAGGAATCATGAACCATTTCCGACTGGGAATGATGGAGCGGAAGCGCACGGAAATATTTTGCCTGACGGTTGTTGACCCGAAGTGTGACCTTATGGGTTTTTCCCTGAGAAAATACAATTCCGAAACTGTCGCGGAAATATGCTTCCGGATCGAACCCGGGCATTATCTCGAATGTCTGGCTGAGCAACGTCAGGTCGCTGATACGGTCGAGAGCATACGTTTTTATAACTTTTTCCTTAATGTTCAATCCTGTCACATACCATCTCAGACGGAAAATCTTCAGGAAATATGGTTCGAGATCCACAGGCTTCGGAGACCCGGTGCGGGAATATGGACTGTAGCCGAACCGGATTGCTTTTTTTTCGCGCATGGCCGTCAGCACGGGCGAAAGAAACTGGCGCGATGACGGAACATCTTCCAGAAATATCCTGTCGGCGACATCGCGGGCATCCGACAGGACGTTCGACAACGAGGCTGTGTTGAGCATCCAGTCGGTAACAGAAGCCACATGAGCGTCAGCCCCGTCTATATAATACTCGAAAGTCGAGGAATTGCATTCGATATTGATCCTGAAAAGCTCTTCAATAGCGTTGCGGTAGTTATAAAACGTGCGGCGGGGCAACGGGCGGCCATCGCCCACGGATGAACGCTCCCACAGCCGGCTCAGCTCCTCTCTTGTTATGCTGCCGTGGCGACGGATAGTGTCGACTATCCATATATATCGGTTAAACAGATTCTTCGACATAGGCCACTGATTTCTTGATTGAAAGAAGATGCAGACCGCAGGCTGTGACAAATGCGTTCAGCAAAAGCAGCTCAAAACCGGTCTGATAACCGAAAGCGCTCTCCAACCCCCACTGGATCGCCCATGAGACGACCGGCGCGGCAACGCACACCAGCGGAACATAACGGTCATCGACTGAAAACCTGGTGAAAAGCCCATAGAGGAATAGCCCGAGAATCGGACCGTAGGTATAGGATGCGACTGTATAAACAGCCGAAATCGCATCGTCTGTTGAAAGATAATGGAAAATGATGATAACGGCGGCCATAAGCAGCGACATCAGAGCATGGACTCTCAGACGGATGCCGGCCATCTTGCGCGTGTTGTCTCCGCAGCGTTTTTCCGCATCAAGAATGTCAATGGTAAACGAGGTCGTGAGCGATGTCAGTGCCGACCCGGCGGCAGAATAAGCCGCAGAAACGAGTCCGACAACAAAAAGGACTCCGATAACCGCCGGCATGGATGAGTGGGTTGCGACAAATCCGAAGTATTCGTCAGACTTCTCAGGCAGCGTCAGGCCGGACCGCTCGACAAAGATAAGCAGCATCGTTCCGAGAACCAGAAATAGAGCAATGATAAAGAACTGCATCACCCCGCTGAAAATCATATTCTTGCGCGATTCAGCCGAATCACGGCAGGCCAGATTGCGTTGCATCATGTCCTGGTCAAGCCCGTTGGTGGCTACCGCCATGAAGATACCCGCAATGAATTGTTTCCAGAAATAAGATCCTGCCATGGGATCGTCGAAATGCCATATGCGGAACGTCGGATGGGAAACCACCGCCGCAGGTATTTCAGCAATTTCGAGTCCGCAGTTGAAAGCAATATAGGCTATGCACAGAACAACCGATAGAATCAGACACAGGCTTTTGATCAGATCAGTCCAGATCAGAGCCTTGACTCCCGCGCTCGCCGTATAGAGCCATATCAAAGCAATTGTAAGCAGCACGTTGACCTCAAAAGGAATCCCGACAGGCGCACAGACAAGCAGTTGAAGCACGGCACAGACCACAAAGAATCTGACTGAAGCGCCTGTCAGTTTCGAAACAAAAAACAGCCACGCGCCTGAACGATAGGCTCCGTTTCCGAAACGTTGGCGCAGATAGCCGTAAATGCTGACAAGTCTGCGCTTATAGAAAACCGGCACCAGAACCACCGCAATCACAAAATAGCCGACAATGAACCCGAGAACCATCTGCAGATAGGCATATCCTTTAGCCGCGACCATGCCGGGAACCGATATGAACGTAACTCCGGAAATGGAGGCTCCGATCATGGCCACTCCCACAAGAAGCCATGGCATTCGCCGGCCTCCGGTGAAAAACGTCGCATTGTCGGCATTTCTCGATGCAAGCCGCCCGACTGCCACAAGAATGGCAAAATAGACCCCGATGGTCAGAATGACTGTGAGTGGACTCATTTTTCAGGATATAACAGATATTTGGCGCGCAAGTCACGGAATCTGGAAAGATCTCCGGCCCACGACTCGCGGATCTCGCCTGCCGACCGGCCTTCGACAATCATCTGCCGGACACGCCGGTCGCCTGTCAGCAGATCGAAAAAGGAGGTGAAAAACTTTTTGGAAGCCGGAAGACGGGTGTTGCGGTAGGCATCGATGACATAAGTGAAATCAACTCCATTACGGATAATCTCGTCATCAGAAAGATTCCTCAAATCCACTCCCCTGCACTTCTGGCCTTTCAACGGCGGATTTGCCGCACCGGCCATCGGCCGCGGCGTAAAACTATAGCTTCCGGTTGTCATTGACGGATGTCCGTAAACTTCGAAAGGGGCCGTTGTTCCGCGTCCGAGACTCATGACAGTGCCTTCGAAATAACATGTCGAGGGATATAGATAGACAGCCTTCATCGACTTGAGGTTGGGCGAAGGATTGACCGGGAGTTCATAGCGGGTGGCATGGGTATAGTTCTCACAAGGGATAACAGTCAGGCCGACCTTGCGGCCGCTGTCAAGCCAGCCCTCGCCATTGATCATTTCAGCGAGTTCGCCCAAAGTCATGCCATGGGCAACCGGTATAGGCAATGCCCCGACACCTGACTTGAGCGTCATGTCAAGCACCGGACCGTCGACGATCATGCCGATCGGGTTCGGACGGTCAAAAACAACGAACTCTTTTCCGGAACGGGCCGCGGCGTTCATCAGCCGCAGCATCGTGATATAGTAAGTATAAAACCGGGTCCCGACATCCTGAATATCACAGATTATCAGATCGCACTTGTCAAGTGTCGCGTCCGACAGCCCGGCAGCCCCTTTGCCGCCATAAAGCGAAACGATCGGAATACCGGTCTTTGTGTCTACCGAACTTTTCACATGGACACCCGCATCGGCATCGCCACGGAAACCATGTTCGGGAGAGAATATCACGGCAACATCCACCCCATTGCGCAGAAGCATGTCGAGCGTATGCTCGCCGGAGTCCCCCACAAGTCCCGTATGATTGCTGAAAAGCGCCACCCTCTTACCCTTCAGCATGGGAAGGAACAGATCCGGCCGCTCAGCCCCGACCTTTACCATGGCATTGGCGGAGAACACAACCGACAGGAGAAGGAAAAGTGTGAATGCAATTTTGTTCATCAGTCTTCAGTTTCCACAAAGGTAGCTCCTGTAAGGGGCAAAAACACAGCCCAATGTGTTAAATAACATTAACAGCGGGGCTGATCGGAATAGATCGTGCATAAAGCCTTATAGTAAGCAGTCGCCGAGAATCTAAGCAATGACCGTGTTGCAATTCCGCCATGATCGAAATCGGTTGTCCACGCCCCGGCAATCGACGCACGCAGCGCCTCAACATCGCCCGAGGGATAAGTGACTCCGGTATCTTCGGAGATAAGCTCCGGAATTCCGCCGATGCGCGCCCCGACAACCGGGGTGCCGCAACAGAGCGATTCAATCACCCCCAACGGGTTATTTTCATAGCATTCCGACGGCAAAACAGAAAGACGGGCTGAGGCGAGAAGCTTTTCAACTCCCTCGGCGTCGAGCCGTCCGAGGAAACGGATATTGCCGCAATGGGCATACTTTGCGCGCAACTCTTCGGCGAGCGGACCGTCGCCCGCAACGCGTAGTTCATATGGCAATCCGGCAGCGGCCTGCAATAATGTCCCGACACCTTTTTCGACCGACAGACGCCCCACATAGCAATAATAAGGTTCGCGCTCGCGTGTGTGTCCGCCGACAGCATTGCGCTCCATGCGCGACGCCATCTCCGGCGCGAGGAAATTGCACAGAACTGTCAGTTTTTCCTGAGGGAAACCGCCCTGCGCCATCTTTTCCTTCATGAACCGGCTCGGACAGATGAAGCCGGAAGTCATACGCGACAACACTGACCGATTCCACCGAAGCGCCTCGGCATATGCAACCGCGCTTGCCGCAAGCGATCCTTTCATGCAACGGGTGGCCAGCACCTGACTCTTGCGGCCGAAACACAGCTCACAGGGACTGCCGTCGCGCAGACAGGCATAGGAGGGGCAGAGCAACTTGTAATCATGAAGCGTCCAGACAACCTTGATCCCCGCATCATGGGCAATCCTGACAACAACAGGAGAGAGATATGAATGGATATTGTGGACGTGGACCACATCGGGGCGGAAATCACGCAGAATCCGACGGAAACGCCGGCGTATGGAGCCGAAGCCCATAGTCCGCGACACTGCATTGAGTTTTGCTCCCGCTCCGCCAGCGAACCCAACTTCCGGCGCCCAATAGCTTTCCCACGGAGAGGGCAGGTTTTCAGGATGGCGCATCGCGAAAACAGCAACCTCATGACCGCGGGCGCGGAGCATCTCTTCAAGATTAAGCACGCAGACACAATCACCTCCACGGCGATAATAGAACTTGTTTACGAGTAATACACGGGGCTTCATGGACGCAAATTTACCATTTTTTTTTCAGAATCCATAGGAAGCGGCCGACATAGTCGGAAACATCAAGGGTCAGGGAGTGACTCCACGGGCACGAAAACAGGCCATAGTCCGTTCATAACCGGCATTGAACACCTCCTGAAGCCCGCGCAGGTCAAAAACCTTGTATGAGGCAATGTCATCGGTGGTCACAACAACATCACAAAGCGACAGATCGGCAGCTGAATTGTTTTTCATCATCAGCTCATATGAACGTAGCGCGATCGAGGCGATATTGGTTTTGGGAAAGCCGTCGCCGCTGACCGGCGAACAATTCACACCCATCACGAACCGGCACCGCGAACGTATTGCCCATGCCGGCATATTGTCGAGAACCCCTCCGTCGACATAGCGCACACCATCGATGACAACAGGCTTGAACACCACGGGTATCGAACATGATGCGCAGACCCTTTCCGCCAACGGACCGGATTCGAACGCGACCTTCTTGCCGTGGTCGAAATCGGTCGCACAGACAACCACAGGAATCGGCAGATCCTCTATGTTCCGGAAAGGAATGTTCCGTTCAAGCATCTTTCGGAAACCATCCATCCGGAAAAGTCCGTCCTTCGGCACTGCAAGCTCACAGAAATCGGAAAATTTGGCAGTCGCAAAAATCTCCACCATCTCCTCCGGCCTCAGACCGGCCGCATACATCACAGCCACGATTGAACCGGCACTGACACCCGCAACAATGTCCGGGACCAGACCGACTTCAAGCATAGCCTTTATCGCCCCTGCATGGGCAACACCACGCGCGCCGCCGCCGCTGAGAGCGAGGCCGACTTTATACGGACGATTTCTAAGAGGATCTTTAGTAATGCGGTAACCAAACATAGCAATCAGACAATCTTTTTTAATGGATGACACATAACAAACACACAAGCGGACATCGGCCGACGGCCACTCACTGTTAAAATAAACGCACAAAAAGGCCAAAAAGATACATTAAAAGCAGAAAAAATACCTAAATAATGGAGCAGCATAGCGAAAAATCCCCAATAATTTGCTAACTTTGTGCGCTTTTACGTTAAGCAAATCAAGCAAACAAGATATACGTATATGTTAAATCCCATCAAAAAAACCATCGAGCTGCCTGATGGCCGTCAGATCACGCTGGAGACCGGCAAACTGGCCAAGCAAGCCGATGGAGCGGTAGAACTGCGCATGGGCAACACCATGCTGCTCGCAACAGTTGTTTCGGCCAAGGAGGCCGGCGAAGGGGTGGACTTCATGCCTCTTCAAGTTGAGTACAAAGAAAAATACTCGTCATTCGGACGCTTCCCCGGAGGCTTCCTCAAACGCGAAGGACGCGCTTCAGACTATGAGATTCTGACATCCCGCCTTGTCGACCGCGTGCTCCGTCCATTGTTTCCCGACAATTATCACGCAGACACATTTGTCAACGTGACACTTTATTCGACCGACGGCGTCGACATGCCCGACGCGCTTGCCGGGCTTGCCGCATCTGCAGCCATTGCCGTCAGCGACATTCCTTTCAACGGCCCGATCTCCGAAGTGAGAGTCGCGCGTGTCGACGGTCAGTTTGTCATCGACCCGACTTTCGAACAGCTCGAACGCGCCGACATGGAACTCATGGTCGGAGCCACCATGGACAACATCATGATGGTCGAAGGCGAAATGAAAGAGGTTTCGGAAACCGACCTCCTCAATGCCCTCAAAGCCGCCCACGAAGCGATCAAGGAGCAGTGTAAGATCCAGCTCGAACTTGCTGAAGCCGCAGGCAAAACCGTCAAACGCGAATATTGCCACGAAACCAACGATGAAGAGCTTCGCAAGGATGTCCGCGAAAAATGCTATGACAAAGCGTATGCCATCGCAAAAACCGGATCGGCCGACAAACACTGGCGCGCTGAATCGTTCAAGGCAATCTGCGACGAATACATCGAATCACTCCCCGAAGAGGAACGCGAAGAAAAGACTCCTCTCGTAAAACGATACTACCACGACGTCGAAAAAGAAGCGATGCGTCGCTGCGTTCTCGACGAAGGCATCCGCCTCGACGGCCGAAAGACAACAGAAATCCGTCCGATCTGGGCAGAAGTCGACTACATCCCCGGCCCCCACGGATCGGCAGTGTTCACCCGTGGCGAGACCCAGTCGCTCGCGACAGTCACCCTCGGCACGAAACTTGACGAGAAGATCGTTGACGATGTACTCAACCAGGGTCGCGAACGTTTCCTCCTCCACTACAACTTCCCTCCCTTCTCAACAGGTGAGGCCCGTCCGACCAGAGGCGTAGGGCGTCGCGAAATCGGCCACGGCAACCTGGCCCACCGCGCACTGAAACCGATGTTCCCCGATGAATTCCCATATGTATGCCGAATTGTGAGCGACATTCTCGAAAGCAACGGCTCATCATCCATGGCCACCGTCTGTGCAGGCACACTCGCGCTGCTCGACGCCGGCGTCCAGATGAAGAAACCCGTCAGCGGCATCGCGATGGGTCTGATCTCGGACGGAACAAACTATGCGATCCTCTCAGATATCCTCGGCGACGAAGACCATCTCGGCGACATGGACTTCAAGGTTACCGGAACGGTCGACGGCATCACCGCGACCCAGATGGACATCAAGTGCGACGGTCTTTCGTATGAGATACTCGAACGCGCACTCAACCAGGCCCGCGAAGGACGTCTTCACATCCTCAACATAATCAACCAGACAATCCCCGCCCCGCGCGAAGACTACAAACCCAACGTGCCCCGCATCGTAACCATGATCATTCCGAAAGAACTGATCGGTGCTGTGATCGGCCCGGGTGGAAAAGTCATCCAGGGCATCCAGGAAGAGAGCGGCGCAACTGTTTCAATCGATGAAATTGACGCCGGCGGCTACATCGAAGTAGCGGCCGCCAACAAGGCTTCGATCGACCGCGCCATCGAAATGATCAACGCGATTGTGGCTCTTCCTGAAGAGGGCAAGACTTATAAAGGACGCGTCCGTTCGATACTTGATTTCGGTGCGTTCGTGGAATTCATGCCCGGCAAGGACGGTCTTCTCCACATCTCTGAAATATCATGGGAACGTCTTCCCGACATGGCAGCCTCCGGCCTTAAGGAAGGCGACGAGGTTGAAGTCAAACTCATCGAGATCGACAAGAAAACCGGCAAATACCGCCTGTCGATGCGCGCGCTTCAGCCCAAACCGGAAGGTTATGTTGAACGCGAACGCGCTCCACGCGGCGAACGTCCGCAGCGTCGCGAGGGAGAACGCGCTCCACGCCGTGAAGGAGCACCCCGCCCCAACCGCGGACCGCGTCGCGAAAACAAAGAATAAGCCATAGCATTCAAACCGAATTGCTATTTGTAAGCCGCCGGAAATTCGATTTCCGGCGGCTTTTATATTTCCAGCCTGAACCTGTAAGAATTTGCAAATAAGCCAAAGAGAACGTAATTTTGCAAAATGGCAGCCGGCGAGTCCGCGAAGCTGCAGACCACCCTACAAAAAAAAGGATCATGAACAGAAACAGACTTCATTTCGAAACACTCCAGCTTCATGTCGGACAGGAACAGCCCGACGCCTCCACCGACGCCCGCGCGGTGCCGCTCTATCAGACAACCTCATATGTTTTCCACGATTCGCAACATGCCGCCGACCGTTTCGCGCTGACCGAGCCGGGGCATATCTACGGGCGGCTGTCGAACCCGACCCAGGATGTGTTCGAGCAACGGATGGCGGCTCTCGAAGGGGGCGCGGGAGCGCTTGCAGTGGCAAGCGGAGCCGCAGCCATAGCACTGACAATCGAGAACCTCGTCGGCCCCGGCGACCACATTCTTGCCGCCAACAACCTCTACGGAGGCACATCAAACCTGATCGCCAACACATTCGGCCCGCGTGGCATTGACCATACATTTGTCGACGTCAGCGATCCAGCGGCCGTTGACAAGGCAATCCGTCCCGAGACACGGCTTCTGTTTGTCGAGACATTCGGCAATCCGAACTGCGACGTGACCGATCTTGACACACTGGCGGCCATTGCACGCCGCCACAGAATCCCTCTGGTTGTCGACAACACGTTTGCAACGCCGTTTCTTATGCGCCCGATCGAACATGGAGCGGACATAGTTGTCCATTCGGCGACCAAGTTCATAGGCGGCCACGGAACGACTCTTGGCGGAGTCATAATCGACAGCGGACAATTTGACTGGAAAGGATCGGCTGAAAAATATCCCACGCTCGCCAAACCGGACCCGAGCTACCACGGAGCAGTGTTTGCCGACATCGCCCCCGGGGCGCCGTTCGTCACACGTATCCGCGCGGTCATTCTCCGCGACACCGGGGCAGCCATCTCCCCCTTCAATGCCTTCATGCTCCTGCAGGGCACCGAAACGCTTTCGCTGCGGGTCGAACGCCATGTTGAAAACGCCGTGCGGACAGCCGCGTATCTTGCCACACACCCTAAAGTCAGAAAGGTGAACCATCCGTCGCTTCCCGACCATCCCGACCATGATCTCTACACCCGCCTGTATCCCAACGGAGGAGGCAGCATCTTCACTATCGAACTGACCGGAGGCCGTGAAGAGGCGTGGCGTTTCATCGACTCGCTCGAAATCTTCTCGTTGCTGGCCAATGTAGCCGATGTCAAGAGTCTCGTCATCCATCCTGCGACAACAACCCACTCCCAGCTCAACGAAGAAGACCTCGAGAGCCAGCGGATCACTCCGTCGACAGTCCGTCTGAGCATAGGCTGCGAGCATATCGACGACCTCATAGCGGATCTTGAGCAGGCGCTGAGCCGTGTGTGAGAGAGGCGACTGAAGGCAGGATGAAAGAGTTTTGCCTTTTTGATGAAAAATGGCTAACTTTACACGCATTTTTCAAAGCCAAACAAAAGCCATCGGACAATGGGAAAGAAAGTTGTTGAGACGCCGCTGATGAAGCAATATTTCGAGATGAAACAGAAACATCCCGACGCAGTGCTTCTTTTCAGGGTCGGCGACTTCTACGAAACCTTCTGCGACGACGCCATCACCGCTTCCGAGATACTCGGCATCACGCTGACACGCCGTGCCAACGGGTCGGCCCAGTCGGTCGAGCTCGCCGGATTCCCACACCATGCGCTCGACACGTATCTGCCCAAGCTCGTCAGGGCGGGCAAACGTGTGGCCATATGCGAACAGCTCGAGGATCCCAAACTCACCAAAAAGCTCGTCAAAAGAGGCATAACGGAGCTGGTGACACCGGGCGTAGCGGTCAACGACAACATCCTTGACCATCGCGAGAACAACTTCCTTGCCGCAATCCACATTGCCCGCAACATATGGGGAATCGCCTTTCTTGACATATCGACCGGAGAATTTCTCGCAGCCGAGGGCAGTCCGGACTATGTAGATAAACTTCTTACGAAGTTCGCGCCTAAGGAAGTTCTTATTGAACGGGGGAAAAAACGCGATTTCGAGCAGTCGATAGCCACACGCTATCTCAATTTCGAGCTTGACGACTGGATCTTCACCGAGGCGACAGCCCTCGACCGCCTTCTGAAACAGTTCGAGACAGGTTCGCTTAAGGGATTCGGCATCGACCGTCAGACCAATGCGATCATCGCCGCGGGAGCGGTGCTGCACTACCTCGACCTCACCAACCATACCCGCACAAGCCATATAACGTCGATCGGACGTATCGAAGAGGACCGCTACGTGCGACTCGACGACTTCACCATCCGTAATCTCGAGCTTGTCGAATCGATGGCTCATGACGGCAAAAGCCTTCTTAATGTCATAGACCGCACGGTCAGCCCCATGGGAGCCCGCCTTATGCGACGGTGGATCCTGTTTCCGCTGAAGGATGCGGCGGCAATCAACTCGCGGCTCGATGTGGTCGAGTATTTCTTCCGGCATCCAGAAGAACGGGACGCGGCAAGAAGCTATCTGGAACAGACGGGCGACATGGAGCGCCTCATCTCCAAGGTTGCAGTGGGACGTGTGACACCGCGCGAACTCGTTCAACTGAGAAAATCGCTCGAAACGGTTGTTCCTGTCAAGGAAATCTGCGAGAAGGCCGGCGACGAGACCCTGTCGGCTATCGGAGAGCAACTGAACCCGTGTGCAGGAATACGCGACAGAATCGCCCGCGAGATACTCGACGACGCGCCTGTTGCGCTGAACCGCGGCACAGTGTTCCGCGAGGGTGTCGACGAGGAGCTTGACGAGCTGCGCCATATAGCCTATTCAGGAAAAGACTACCTGATGCAGCTTCAGGCGCGCGAAAGCCAGGCCACCGGCATCACCAGTCTCAAAATAGGCTTCAACAATGTTTTCGGCTATTACATCGAGGTCACAAACACCCACAAAGACAAGGTGCCACCCGAATGGGTCAGAAAGCAGACTCTTGTCAATGCCGAACGATATATCACGCAGGAGCTTAAGGAATATGAAGAGAAGATTCTGGGCGCACAGGAAAAGATCGCGGCCATCGAGACGCGGCTCTACGCCTCGCTTGTGAGCGCGGTAACGCAATATGTACAGGCCATTCTGCTCGATTCGTCGCTGCTCGCACGACTCGACTGCCTGCTCGCGTTCACACGCGCATCGCTCGAAAACCGCTACAACCGCCCGGTTGTCGACACGTCGCTCGATCTCGAAATCGTCGAAGGCCGTCATCCGGTCATCGAGCGCGAGCTGCCTGCAGGAGAGCCATACATCACCAACACCGTCAGGCTCTCGAACTCGGGCACCCAGATAATGATGATCACGGGACCCAACATGTCGGGCAAATCGGCGCTGCTGCGCCAGACGGCATTGAACGTGCTGATGGCCCAGATCGGCTGTTTTGTGGCAGCCGACAGCGCGCACATAGGCGTTGTCGACAAGATATTCACCCGCGTCGGTGCGAGCGACAACATTTCCCACGGCGAGTCGACATTCATGGTGGAGATGAACGAGGCTGCCTCGATTCTCAACAACATGAGCGAGCGGTCGCTGATTCTGTTCGACGAACTGGGCCGGGGCACGTCGACCTACGACGGCATCTCGATAGCCTGGGCAATCGTCGAACATATCCATAACTACCGCGGCATACATCCGAAGACCCTTTTCGCCACCCACTATCATGAACTCAACGATATGGAGGCCTCTTTTGAACGGATCGAGAACTTCAATGTCTCGGTCAAGGAGTCAGGCAACAAGGTCGTTTTCCTGCGCAAGCTTGTCAAGGGAGGGTCGGCCCATTCTTTCGGTATCCATGTGGCCAGACTCGCAGGCATGCCCTCGGCAATCGTCAAACGTGCGGACAGTGTGCTGGCCGACCTCGAGAAAGTGCGCGGCAACGACAAGGACAACGGTCAAGCCGACAGTCCGCGCGTCAAACCGGCAAAGATTGCCGACAAGGGAGTCCAGATGTCGTTTTTCCAGCTCGACGATCCGGTGCTGAGCCAGATACGCGACGAGATCATAGGCATCGACATCAACAACCTGACCCCGGTAGCGGCCCTCAACAAACTCAACCAGATCCGCTCAATACTAACAGGAAAAAACCAATAAACCTCTATAGAACCATGCTTCAGATTTCTCAACGAATCAATTCGCTTGCAGCTTCAGCGACGCTCGCGATGTCGCAGCGCAGCAACGAACTCCGCGCCCGCGGCGTCGACGTCATCAACCTTTCGGTCGGAGAACCGGATTTCAACACACCCGATTTCATCAAGGAGGCGGCCAAAAAGGCCATCGACGACAACTTCTCGTTCTACTCGCCTGTAGCGGGGTACATGTCGCTCCGCAAAGCGATCTGCGAGAATCTGAAAGCGACCGAGGGAGTTGAATTCCAGCCGGAACAGATTGTGGTTTCGGGAGGTGCGAAACAGGCGTTGTGCAATGTCATTCTGGCGACAATCAATCCCGGCGACGAGGTTGTCATTCCGACACCGGCATGGGTAAGCTATGTCGAGATGGTCAAGCTGGCAGAAGGGACAACCGTCACAGTCCCCGCGACCATCGAACAGGATTTCAAGATCACTCCCGCCCAGCTCCGCGAGGCGATCACACCGCGCACGCGCATGGTTCTGATCTGCTCTCCCTCCAACCCGACCGGCTCGGTCTATTCGCGCGAGGAGCTCGAGGGATTGGTCGAAGTGCTGAAGGATTATCCCCAGATCATTGTTCTGTCTGACGAAATCTACCGCCACATCAATTTCACAGGCAGCTATACCTCAATGGCCAGATTCAAGGAAATAGCAGACCGGACAGTGATCATCAACGGAGTTTCGAAAGCATATGCCATGACGGGATGGCGCATCGGCTTCATGGCGGCACCGCCCGCTATAGCGAAAGCCTGCACCAAACTGCAGGGCCAATACACCTCGGGGGCGTCATCAATAGCGCAGAAAGCTGCCGAAGCAGCCTATGCGGGACCGCAGGCGTGTGTCGAGGAAATGAGAAAAGCCTTCGAGCGCCGCAGGGATCTGGTTGTGGAACTTGCCTCGCAGATACCTGGACTTAAAATCAACAAGCCGCAGGGTGCATTCTATCTTTTCCCGGAAGTCTCATCCTTTTTCGGCAAACGTTTCGGCGACAGAGTTATCGGCAACAGCGCGGATCTGACAATGTATCTTCTTGAAGAAGCGCACGTTGCGACCGTCGATGGCGCAGCCTTCTGCCTTCCGGGATATATCCGCCTGAGCTACGCGACCTCCGACGACCTCATCAGAGAGGCACTCAGACGCATCGCCACCGCACTCTCGGCACTCACTGATTGAGTTGCCGGGATGCGATTTTTGACAATAAAAAATCCTTGAATCAGTTTTTTTTGTATTTTTGCCGGTGCGCACCGTCATCCGTCGGTAATGATGGGCACACCATATGAAAATCAAAACCTAAAACATTACCATAGACTATCAAAATCCCATGTTAGCAGAAACAAGCGTCAAGACCATGGAAAAAGTCGTCGTTCGCTTTTCAGGCGATTCAGGCGACGGCATGCAGCTGGTCGGCAACATCTTCACCAATGTTTCGGCAGGATTAGGCAACGAGGTTTCGACCTTTCCCGACTATCCGGCCGAGATCCGCGCCCCCCAGGGGTCGCTCGGCGGGGTTTCCGGCTTTCAGGTGAGCGTAGGTACAAACGTCCACACACCCGGAGACAAATGTGACGTTCTTGTCGCCATGAACCCGGCGGCACTTAAACAGAATGTCCGTCACCTCAAACGAGGCGGAATCATCATCGCCGATGTCGATTCGTTTAAAGCGAACGACCTCGAAAAGGCAAAGTTCAGCACAGACGATCCATTTACGGAGCTTGGGATCAACAAGGAAAACCTCCTTCTTGTTCCCGTCACTACCCTTACAAAAGCCGCTCTATCGGACAGCGGCCTTGACAACAAGGCAGTGACCAAATGCCGCAACTTCCTTGCACTCGGTCTTGTCTGCTGGCTGTTCGACCGACCGATGGAGAGCGTAGACCGCTTCATAAAGAAAAAGTTTGCCCGCAAGCCGGCCATATACGAAGCCAATTCGAAGGTTCTGCGAGCAGGATACGACTATGGGGCAAACAGCCATGCGTCAGTGTCGACCTACAGAATCGAGACCAAAGAGGCACGCAAGGGCATCTATACAGACATCAACGGCAACACCGCCACGGCATGGGGATTGATCATGGCGTCGGAGAAGAGCGGCCGGCCGCACTTTATGGGCAGCTATCCCAGAACACCCGCCCACGATATTCTACACGAAATAGAGAATCGAAAAGACCTTGAGGTCAAGGCCGTGCAGATGGAAGACGAGATCGGCGGCGTGTGCTCGGCAATAGGCGCGTCGTTTGCCGGAAATCTTGCCGTCACATCGACGTCGGGGCCAGGACTGGCGCTTAAGAGCGAGGGAATCGGGCTGGCGGTCATGGCCGAGCTTCCGCTTGTGGTTATCGATGTCCAGCGCGGCGGCCCATCGACCGGACTGCCGACCAAAACGGAACAGACCGACCTGATGCAGGCGCTCTACGGACGCAACGGGGAATCGCCTGTTGCGGTCGTTGCCCCCGCATCTCCGACCGACTGCTTCAAAATGGCATTCGAGGCAGCGCGCATAGCCATCGAGCATATGACCCCGGTCATACTTCTGACAGATGCCTTTATCGGCAACGGCTCGTCGGCATGGCGCATTCCGGAAGCAGACGAATATCCGGCAATCATTCCGCCTTATGTCAGGGATGAACAGCTTGCGGCAGGCTGGCAGCCCTATGACCGCGATGAGAACAACAAGGTGCGCTCGTGGGCCATTCCCGGCACCAAGGGGGCAGCCCACCGCATTGGAGGACTTGAAAAGGACTACTCTACCGGCTCACTGAGCAACGACCCGGAAAACCACGAGAAGATGATCAGGACGCGAGCAGAAAAAATCGCCCGCATAGCCGACGACATTCCTGAGCTCGAAATTATCGGAGATGGGGATGCCGACGTCCTACTGCTCGGCTGGGGCGGAACCTACGGACATCTGCGCACCGCGGCGACTGAACTGTGCCGCCAGGGCGTTAAGATCGATTTCGCGCAGCTGCGCTACATCAATCCGCTACCGTCGAACACAGGCGAGATCATGTCGCGCTACAGGAAGGTCATTGTGGCCGAACTGAACACAGGCATGCTTGCCGATTACCTTCAGGCACGTTTCCCGAAAACGGAAATCGCGAGAATCAACAAAATCCAAGGCCAGCCCTTCCTTGTTGAAGAAGTGGCGGAGGCTGTAAAAAAACTCATTGACTGACGAGCCATGCAAGAGACCACTTATACCGCCGCCGATTATAAAAGCGACCAGCCGGTGCGCTGGTGTCCGGGATGCGGCGACCACGCAATACTCAATTCTCTCCACAAGACGATGGCAACCCTTGGTGTGCCGCCTGAAAAAACAGCCGTCATTTCAGGCATCGGATGCTCAAGCCGTCTCCCCTACTACATGAACACCTACGGCTTCCACACAATCCACGGACGTGCGGCAGCAGTAGCCACGGGATTCAAGCTCGGCAATCCGGAGATGACCGTCTGGCAGATATCGGGCGACGGCGACAGCCTTGCGATCGGAGGCAACCATTTCATCCACGCTATACGCCGCAACATCGACATCAACATCCTGATCTTCAACAACAAGATCTACGGACTGACAAAGGGTCAGTATTCACCGACATCGGACCGCGGCTTCGTTTCGAAGTCGTCGCCCTACGGCACGACAGAAGATCCGTTCATACCTGCCGAACTGGTATTCGGGGCGCGCGGGAACTTTTTCGGGCGGTCGATCGACGTCGAGCTCGCCACGACGCAGGAGGTTCTTCTTGCGGCGGCGCGCCACAAGGGCACATCAGTCTGCGAGATACTCCAGAACTGCGTGATCTACAACAACGGCATCCATTCGCCCATCACCGACCGCGAGTACCGGGCCGACCGCACGATCCATCTTGTACACGGCGAAAAGATGCTTTTCGGCAAAGAGAAGCGCCGCGGAATAGTTCAGGACGGATTCCTTCTCAAAGCGGTTGATCTGGACAAAGATCCATATACGATCGATGACGTTCTTGTCCATGACGCCCACACTCAATCGAACTTCCTGCACCAGCAGCTTGCAATGATGGACGGACTGGAACTGCCGCTCGCAGTCGGAGTGATCCGCGACGTGGAGTCGGTGACCTACAACGACGCGGTCGAAGAACAGATGCGCGAAGTGCAGGCAGCCCACGGCTTCGACAGTCTGCGCTCAATGATTCTTGCAGGCGACACCTGGGAAGTCAAATAGACTAAGAATAACCCTCACACGCCGGGGCATGTCGAAAAAGAACGACATGCCCCGGCGTTTTTTCATACAGAAACAGGAAATTGACCAATGCGGACGATGTTGTTAACTTTATTTAACTATTGGGGGGGGTAATTTATCATTATTCATTACCTTTGCGAGGTAAATAACCCAATTAAACAAGTTACCAAAAACCAATTGTTATCATGAAGAAATTACTTATCTGTGCAGTGGCAACAGCATCATTATGTCTGGCATCATGCAGCTCTATCCGACACACATCGACAACCATTCCTGTCCAGACGGAAATACGCAGCAACTCAACAGCCGACCTCAAAGTAAGCCAGAATAAGATTTCGTTTACCTACAAACCGGGAAAAGCAGTGCGCCGCTGCGGACAGAAGGCCGTTATCGCGACAGCTGTGGCAGAAGCACTCAAAGCCAACGGCAACGCCGATGTTCTTGTCGGTTTCCAGTATGAGATCAAGAAGACCCGCAATTTTTTCGGCCGCAACAACATCAAATACGTCACAGTTGAAGGCTATCCCGCAACATATGTGAATGTCACTCCGCTCAAATAAACCAAACTTCCCCCAGTCAATATGAAAGCAAAAATCATCGGGTCAATGGCGTGTCTGCTGATGCTGTCGTCGTGTTCGTCGATCCGCCACACCTCATCGACAGCAGCTGTCGAGACCAGGGTTGTCAATTTCACGGTCGCAGACATGGATGTCGACGAAACAAAGGCTGAAAAGACCTATTCGTGGAACTATAATCCATTCAAACGTGTGTCGGTGTCGACCATCAAGGAGAACACCGAGGCAGAACTTCTGAAAGAAAACGGAGGCGACGTTCTTGTCGAGCCCCAGTATATCGTAAAGAAACGCGGCATTTTCCGCGGCGGCTCTGTCACGGTCATCGGTTTTCCGGCCAAATACACCAACTTCCACAAAATGACACCGGCAGAAGCCGAACTCATCAAAATAACAGCACCGGAAAAGAAAAAAGCAAAAAAAAGCTGGTTATTCTTCTAAGAAACATCAGCACATACATGGATAGATGGAATAGGGTGAGCCGCGATGGCTCACCTTATTTATAACTATAGCTCCGGGATATTAAAATGTCAAAGAACTCTTTGCCGTATTTCGGGCGGTTCGTGATAACGGCCGTCTGCGTCGTTGCTTGCGGCACTCGGGCTCGGTCACGGACGTGAGTCCGCTCCCGTCGCCTTCGGCCTTAGCGCCTTGCATCCGGAGCGTTCTGACGAACCGCCGGCCGTGCCGGTGATGGGCGCGGCTTTTTTTTGGGCGCATACGGCGGCGCTCAGAAGAGGAAAGCCCTCAGGGGCTTTGAGAACAGGGGGAGAACCGATGGGTGGCCGGGCGGAGCGGCGGGCGGTATCTGGAGCGGGATGCCCTGCGGCGGCTGATCGGATTCGCGCGTCGGGGAGGTTTCTTCGTCGGGCGGGTCGGA
>JAIDXA010000074.1 GCA_029058705.1 Paramuribaculum sp.
CTCAACAATGAGGTCGGCGATTGTCTGGCCATTGATGACATGAGCCTTCAGGTCGTCAATTGTTATCACTTTGTTTGCAACGGCTGCAGCGAGAATCTCTTTTGTAAGACCGACAAATCCTGCGTTTTTGGCAACGAAGTCGGTTTCACACTTGAGAGCCACAACTGCGGCGAAGTTGCCTTCATTAGCTGCGAGGACGCAACCTTCCGAAGCCTGACGGTCTTCGCGTTTGGCGGCAACGGCCTGACCTTTTTTGCGAAGGATCTCAACAGCTGCTTCGATGTCGCCGTCAGTTTCGGCGAGAGCTTTTTTGCAGTCCATCAAACCGGCGCTCGTAAGGTGGCGCAGTTTGGTGATTTCTGCCATAGTAACTGCCATATCTGTTCTTTGATAGTGGAGGTTGTTAACTTTGGTTGATTAAACAGTCTGGTGCTGATTATTCGGCAACAGGTGCTTCTGCGGCGGGTGCTTCTGTTGCTTCAGCAGCTTCAGCGGTTTCAGCCGTTTCCTTGCGGCTTACGCGACGGCGTTCGCGACGGGGAGCAGCTTCGCCTTCAGCGTCTTTGTTGTCGACTTTTTCTACTTTACGTTCTTCCAGACCTTCGTTCATGGCGGCGCACACAGTGTCGAGGATAAGTTCGATCGACTTTGATGCATCGTCGTTTGCGGGGATCACGAAATCAACGTTGTTGGGATTGGAGTTGGTGTCGACGATTCCGAACACGGGAATTCCGAGACGGTTTGCTTCAGCGACAGCGATGTGTTCTTTCATAACGTCAACTACGAAAAGAGCAGAAGGCAGACGGTTGAGATCTGCGATTGAGCCGAGAGTCTTTTCGAGTTTGTCGCGCTGACGTTTGATCTGAAGCTTCTCACGCTTCGAAAGGTTGTCGAATGTTCCGTCTTTCGACATTTTGTCGATTGCAGACATCTTCTTGACAGCCTTGCGGATTGTGGGGAAGTTGGTGAGCATACCGCCGGGCCAGCGTTCGATGACATAGGGCATGTTCACGCTC
>JAIDXA010000075.1 GCA_029058705.1 Paramuribaculum sp.
CTATATAACAGCGTGGCCGTGTCGATTGCTACACGGCCACGCTGAAAATTATGGTGAAATTGGAAACTGTTTTTATCGGACAGCTACTTTGTTGTTGTCTACTATATAGATTCCGGCAGGAAGATTGACAGTTGTCGAACCTTCGGCTATTTTACGTGAGTCGATGACTGCGCCTTTGGTGTCGGCAATGGTGACGTCGACGGGTGCGGTGGCGTTAAGCTCAATATAGCCTTCGCCTGCTGCAACGGTAAGGATGTCGCTCTCGGTTTTGATGTCGTTGACTTTGGCCAGATTCCTGTCGAGAACGTGGCAACTGAGAAGTATGCCCCAGCTGACCGGCTTTTCCGAAGTGGTCTGGTCTGTCAGTGTGAATGTGTTGTTTCCCCGGACGGCTGAATAAATTCGTGTTGCCGCTGAGTTGAAAGCTCCGGCCATGAGGGTGGGAGCGCCTCCGCCGCTGGCTACAGTCGTTGTTTCCTGAATTTCCAGAGTCTCTGCATCAAGACGGTCGATAAAGGCGCCGGTCGCAGCGTTGAGTCTGTAGCCTTGCGCATAGATCGCGTTGTCGTAGCTGAAAAGGTTGCGGTAACCGCCGATGCTGATCTTGTTTGCTAAGCCGGCCTGATAAGAACCGTCGCTTGCGTCTGTTTTGATGATGAAACCTTCGAGTTGTGTGCCGGCTGAGCTGATGAGCGGAGTGTCGTTTTCGTTGGTTGAGACCGCGCCCTGGAATGATCCCATGAAGTAGAGCGACGAACCGGTTTTTTTCAATGAGAGGAGCTGGATTCGGTGGGATGTGCTTCCGGTTCGGTTGGCTTCATTGTAGCATGTGAGGAATTGCGGCACAAGTGAATGAGTGGAGCCGGATACAGTCGTTTTCACGGCGCCGAGCAGCACAGCATTGTTTCCGTTGAGTTTGGTGACTTCCTTGGCATTGGCCCCTTTTCCGAGAGTGAGTGTCGAACCTTCTTTGCCCTGAAAATAGCCGGCGAAATAGATCATGTCGTCGTCAATTTCCATTGAATTGATGTAGTCCGCGGTTATGCCATCGGTAACCGAACCCTGAAGGTGAGTGAGATAGTTGCCGTTTTCGTCGAGCTTCACAAGATAAAGGCCGCCGGCATAGGTCTGTACATCTCCATTGTAAGTGCTGATGTTGCGTGGGGTAAGGACGTAGGTCGAGTTCTGCTCACCGGTGAAAATCAGTGATGCCCGGTGGTTTCCGGCTATATAAATGTTGCCGTCTTTGTCTTCGGCGATTGCGTAGGGGAATGCTCCGTTTGTTGTGTTGGTGACAGAAGAGCCTGATGAAGCGTTTGGAACTGGCAGCTGGTCGGCCACGATCCGGCGTACCCACTGCACGTAGCCGTCTTTGGACACTTTGATGACAACCTGATTTTTGATCCAGCATGACGTGTTCCAGTCCGGGAAATCGATTTCGGTTTTGGCGGCATCGACAATCACGGGTGATTCATAAGGGGTGACGTTTGAAGAACGCATGTCGACCAGCAGTACAACACCTCCGTCGGCAGTGGCGGCTACGGAGTTCTGTCCCGAAGACGCAACGTCGCCGTTCTTTGTGGAAAGCGCCCAAAGCAGAGATCCGTCGGTCGAGCTGTGTTTTGTCACGAGGAGATTATAGTTGTCTGATGCACTGTCGGTTTTTGCTCCTGTGGCTATTTCCTGTCCCTTGAATGTGAATGTGTCGGCGGTCGAACGCGAGCCGAAGTTTCCTACGGTCACAATGTTTCCGTCGTTGGTGACAGTAATGCCATACATGTTGTCGCCGGCTCCCTGAGGTCCGTCGACGAGCACGTTCCATGAATGTTCAGGGATTGCGGCGTTTGCAAAAACGGCGCAGCCGAATGTGATGATCGAGAGTAGGGTTTTCTTCATATGAATAATGGTTGGTTAAATTGTCAAGTGGCGCTATTTGGAATTGTTCTAATTAGCGGTGCAAAATTACGTTAAAATCCATCGGTCGGAAATACCTATTTTTGGTGAAAAAGATGGATGTCCGGCAATCCAATTACCTAAAAATAGTGATGGGGCATGGCTTTTACTGACTTTTTTACCCATTTTTGGGGATTTTGGGGGCTTGGTTTTTGAGGTAATTTTGCTTTCGAAAAAGAGACAGTGACTGATGAGAATCATTATGACATTTTTATTGGCGTTGCTGAGTTCCGTGACGGTGGTGGCTGCTGACATTTCATTTAGCGGAAAAGTAACAGACAGCGAGACTGGCGAGCCCCTTCCGTTTGCAACGGTAAGGCTATTTCCAGGCAATCAGGTGACACATGCCGATGCCGATGGCCGATGGTCAATCAAGGTTCCGCCTGGGTCATATAAAGCCTCGGCCTCTTATATAGGTTATACAACGGCGTCGTTGAGTCTGCGTCAGGGTCGGGGCGCTAATTTCAGGCTTAAGCCGTCGGCAACGTTGGGCGAAGTAGTTGTCACCGCACGCGAAAGCACCGGCATAACAACCTCGTCGCGTATCGACCGGGATGCCATGGAGCATCTTCAACCGACATCGTTCACCGACCTGCTTGAGCTTTTGCCTGGAAACATATCCCAGAATCCGTCAATGGGAGCAGCTAATTCAATTACGTTGCGCGAAACAGGAGCCATGACAGCGACAGGGGCCAAGACATCTGTTTCTGATGATTATGCCATCACATCGCTTGGAACGCGGTTCATGGTTGACGGAGCTCCGATTGACGGCGATGCGAACCTTCAGGGGGTGCCGACGGGCGATTCTTCCGACCCCTCTGCAGCCCGTTCGACAGTCAACAGGGGAGTCGACATGCGCACGATATCTACCGATAATATAGAGAGTGTGGAAATCGTACGCGGGATTCCTTCGGCGGAATATGGAAACCTTACTTCCGGCCTGGTCAATATCAAACGAATACACAAAGCCACCCCTTGGACAGGGCGTTTCAAGGCCGATGAATACAGCAAGCTCTTCTCGCTTGGAAAAGGCTTCGGAATCGGGTCGCACGTGCTTAATTTCGACGGCGGATGGCTCGATTCGAAAATTGATCCGCGAAACAGTCTCGAGAACTACAAGAGACTTAACGGTTCGATCCGCGGCAATTTCGTGTGGCAGACAGCTCCGGTCGGCATACGTTGGAACATAGGCGTTGACTACACCGGATCGTTTGATGACTCGAAAGTTGATCCAGATCTGAACTTCAATAAGGTAGATCGCTATAAGAGTACGTACAACCGTTTTGCCATGACTTCTAATCTTTCGGTCGATTTCAACCGCCAGTGTTTTTTTTCATCGCTGTTGCTCAACACGTCGGTGTCATATCAGCGTGACCGCATAGAGCGTCAGAAGCAGGTGGCGCCACAGCGTGCTTCAATCGCGCCGACAACGATGGAAGAGGGTGTTCATGACGGCCATTATCTGTTGAGCGAATACATGGCAGATTTTGTGAGCGACGGACGTCCGCTCGGTTTTTTTATGAAATTCAGGGTTCAGGGCCGCAAAAGTTCAGGATTCATGTCGAACGACTACAAGGCCGGCGCCGAATGGTCGATAGCCAAAAACTACGGAAAGGGGCAGATCTATGACCTGACCCGTCCTCTTTCAGCTTCGTGGACAACGCGACCGCGTGATTTTTCGGCGATTCCTGCCCTGCATGTGCTCTCGTTTTATGCGGAAGACAATCTGACCGCACTTATCGGTGGAAGCCGTCTTGAAATGCAGGCGGGAGTCCGCTCATCGCAGCTGCCGTCGCTTTCCAAAGCCTATTATCTGCGCAACAAGGTCTATCTTGATCCGCGTCTGAACCTTGTCTTTACTTTGCCTGCGTTTGAATTTGCCGGGCAGCCGTTCAGTTTTTTTGTCGGAGGCGGCTGGGGTTTGACAACAAAAATGCCTACGGTCGATTATCTCTATCCTCAGGTCAGCTACAATGATCTTGTCCAGCTGAACTATTATCACATCACAGATCCGACTAACCTTTCCCGCGTCAGCCTGCGGACATATATCGAAGATCCGGCCAATTATGGGCTAAAGGCAGCCAGAAACAGAAAGTGGGAAGCCCGATTTGGATTTGAATGGGGCGGCAACCGGTTGAGCGCCACTTATTTTGAGGAGCGGATGACGTCGGGATTCAGATATTCGCGTGTTTATAAACCATATGAATTCCGTCGTTATGATGCGTCCGGGATCGATGCGACAACGCTGACAGCTCCTCCTGCTCTTGAGGGGCTTCCATATGAGGATATGACCGTGCTCGACGGGATGAGCCGGGTGACAAACGGGACCCGTATTGACAAACAGGGGGTGGAGTTTCAACTCAACACGGCGCGCTGGCGTCCGCTGATGACGTCGCTTATCGTGACCGGCGCCTGGTTTCGTTCCCGATATTCGAATTCACAGATGCTTTTTTCGGCAGTCAGTGACGTTGTCGGCAATCAGCCGGTAAGCGATCTTTATGTCGGGCTGTACGACACAAACGACGGACGTGTGAATGAGCAGTTCAATACCAACTTCACGTTTGACACTCAGATTCCCCGCTGGGGACTGGTGTTTACGACCTCCATACAATGCATGTGGTGGATGCGTACAACGCGTCTGCGCGACAAAGGTGTGCCTGACTACTATATTTCCGCCATTGACGGACAGCTTCATCCGTTTACTCAAGAGTCAGCCACCGACCTCATGCTCCAGTATCTGGTCCGGCGCTACAACGAAGCGTCATATAATCCCCAGGAGGTGCCTATGGCAGTCTATTTTAATCTGAAAGCAACGAAGAAAATAGGGCGCTGGCTTCGTATATCGGCGTTTGTCAACAGGATAATAGATTATCTGCCTGAATATGTCAGCAATGGTCTGACTGTGCGCCGTAATTCAGAAGCCTATTTCGGAATGGAGCTTAATTTTACGCTTTGACAAGTCAATAATAATCAATCAAAAAAATAAATGAAATGAAAAAACTGATCATGTCGGTTATACCGGTTCTCGTTATGGCGTTCTGTCTGACAGGATGCGATGATTCGTTTGACGACAGTTCCGCCGCTTCCACCGAACTGCTTCTCACCGTGAAGCTGCCCGATGAAGCAGCCGGAGCAACGCTGACCGATGAGTCGCTCTCTGTGCGCAATGTCTCTACAGGACGTGAGCAGACCTACTCCTATACCGAGGGAATAGTTCTTCTTCCTGGCCTGTATGATTTTACGTATGAGGCTACCTTGCGTCTGCCTTCGGGTGCTGAATCGACTTTGCGGGCCGCGGCAACATCTGTCCGGGTGTTAGGCTCTTCTGCCGCCATCTGTCTCGAAGGATATTATAATATAGAATCGGACGATCTGATTATCGCCGAGGTTTTCTTTTCCGGTACGATCCGCAATTCCGGAAACCAGTATCATGGCGATGACTACATCAAACTCTATAACAATACTGATCATGTCATATATGCCGACGGCCTGACAATCTTTGAATCAAAGTTTACGACGACCGCCAAATACGAACATACGCCAGACATTATGAATGAGGCGATGAACGTGCAGGCTCTCTACACTGTGCCAGGCAGCGGAACGGATCATCCAGTTGCCCCCGGTGAGTATTTTCTTATATGTGATACAGGCATTGACCATCGCGTGGCTAATCCGAATTCGTTCGATCTTTCTGGTGCTGATTTCGAGTGGTATGACGTTTCGACTTCTCCCGACAACATGGACATCGATTCACCCCTGGTGCCCAATATGGATAAATGGTATTGCTACACACTTTCTTACTGGGTGCTTCACAATCGTGGGTTCAAGGCCTACGGAATCGCGCGAATTCCAGTTGACCGTGACACCTATCTGAAGGATTATACCTATCATTACGACTGGATAATAGTTTCGGCGGCGGGAACCTTTCCGATGACAGCCGATTCCTACAAAATTCCAAACGAATGGATTGTCGATGTGGTCAATTGCAGTGTGGCTTCGGAATATGCCTGGAATCTATGTGCCCCGTCGCTTGACTGTGGCTGGACCTCATGCGGAACAATCGATAAGGACAAGACCAGATATTTCCATTCGGTGCGCCGCAAGATGCTTCGCCTGAACGACGACGGGAATCCGGTGCTGAAGGATACCAATAACTCGTCAGCGGATTTCAATCCCGACTGCATTGCATCGGAAATCGAATTGCAGGGAACTGCCATGGATGCCGACGGAACACCCTGTACGGTTATAACCTACGATGGTGTCGTTCCCGTAGACCGCTCCCGGTCTCCCCGATGGCCTATGACTTCCCGCAAATTCTGATTTTGAATTCACTTTCCAATGGATTTGATTTCCGCAATTCTTCTTTCTGTTTCGGTTATGCCGGCCGACAGCGCCATGGCATCCATCGCGTCGCCGGCCTACAGGAATCCGGTGGTCAATCAATGGATGCTTCCCAGAAGCCACAACGCCATCGGGGCTGCCTATCGAAACGAGCATTACAATAAGGCTGCATATTATCAGAAAGGTACGGGCGAGGATTATTGGTCGATCAATGCCGACAGCTATCTGAAGCATGGAACATCTACGGTCTGGGGCGATGCGTCATATCGTAACGGCTGTCAACGGGCGGTCGTGTGGAACGAGACTTCAGACGCAGAGCTGCTATATCCATATCTGACGGCCGATTCAGTCGGCGGTGATCTGAATTTCGAACGCTATCGTTTTGCAGGAGGCTATGCCGACAGCCGGGGCAATTGGGCCTGGGGCGCTTCGGTTTCATATACAGCCGGACTCTATTACCGCAACGTCGATCCACGTCCGCGCAATGTCACAGGCCTTCTTGATGTGGCGGCCGGAGTCGGCCACCGGATAACCCGGAACTATTTCGGGGCGTTATCGGTCAATTACCGCAAGTACAAGCAGACAAGTGATATTGACTTTGTCAGTCAGATCGGAGTCGAGAAAATCTACCATCTGACCGGGCTTGGGACTCATTACAGCCGTTTTGCAGGAGTCGGTGCCGAATCCTATTACAACGGAAACCGCATAGGCGTCACCGCGAATATCTATCCATCGTCGGGGCGCGGCCTTGCTCTGACAGCCAATTTGTCGCGTTTCAGATTCGAGAAAGTGCTGACGGCGCTCAACAAGCTTCCGCTTGCAGATGTGTGGCATAATTCAATGGAGCTCCAGGGTGTCTGGATGATGCCGGGACGAGTCCACGACTGGGGTCTGGCGGCCGGTTTCGACATTTATCGCCGTCACGGACATGAGAATATTTTCGGGGATGCATCGTCGAATGTCTTTCCTCTCATTGCTTCCCTTGACATGTATGCCGACAACGCATGGACTCCTTCACTGACGGCCGTGTGGCAGTTCCATCCCGGGAAATCCGGATTTTTTCTCTCAGCCAGAACCATCGGGCGATGGATACACCGGTCTGAGGTTTATTCCACCCCCCGACGCCGTATGCTTACGAACAGATTCAATGTGGAGACCGAACTTCTTGCCTCGTGGCTGCTCGGCCACAGGTGGCGGATGACTGCGGCTGCTGGTGCGGCTTTCTTCCGTCCTTTTGGATGTTCGTTGCGGCTCGATGAGGCTGAATCGCAGACACCGGGCGGTCTTGTTTCTGTCGAACGCCGCCGCTATGAATCGATGGCGGCAAATGTCTCGGATTTAAACTTCAGGTTCGGGTTGCAGAAGAGCATCAGCTCACGCCTGGAATTGGCTCTTTTCGCCCGATGGAATCATCAGGCTTATGTGGCATCGATCCGTTCAAATATTTTTTCAGCCTCCCTTTCAGTAGTATTTTAATAAATATAAAATCCAAATAACAGATGAACAAACTGACAAAATTCATTATTTCCGCAGCTGCTATGGCAATCGCTATGACGGCGTCAGCTCTCAATGCTTTGCCTGTTGATCCGGAGGTGCGTACCGGTGTGTTGCCGAATGGTCTGACGTATTACCTACGTCATAATGAACGGCCGTCCGGACAGGCTGACTTCTACATCGCGATGCGTGTAGGCTCAGTCAATGAAAACGATGACCAGCGAGGTCTGGCTCACTTTCTGGAGCATATGTGTTTTAACGGAACGCGTCATTTCCCCGGCAATTCGCTGATCACCTATCTCGAATCGCTTGGCGTGAAGTTCGGAGCCAATCTGAATGCCTACACTTCAACCGACGAAACGGTCTACAATATCTGTGAAGTGCCCTCCGCAAGGGTTTCGGCCCTTGACTCTTGTCTGCTCATATTGCGCGACTGGAGCAATAACCTGCTGCTCGACCCGAAAGAAATCGACGCCGAACGAGGCGTTATAAAAGGCGAATGGCGTCAGCGCACAGCCCAGGCTTCTTCACGCTTACTCGAAAAGGCTTTGCCGGAAATATATCCGGGGTCGCCCTACGGGTATCGGATGCCGATAGGAAGCATGGAGGTTGTCGGGAATTTCAAGCCCCGTCAGCTAAGGGATTATTATAAGAAATGGTATCACCCATACAATCAGTGTGTCATTGTTGTCGGAGACATTGACCTCGATCATATGGAGTCGCAGATCCGGTCCCTTTGGTCAGACGTGAAATCACCTAAGGGCGCGGCAGCGTTCAATCCTCCGTCCATTCCCGCGAATGCTGCGCCGATAGCATCTGTCCAGACCGACCCCGAACAGTCTGCCTCCACCATCAGTCTGTATATCAAGCGTTCTTCACTTGCCGATTCCCTCGACAATACGATCGCATCGCTTCGCAACGATGTGGTCAAATCGATGGTGTGCCGGATGCTTGCCGAACGTCTGACCGAAGTCGAGAACAGTCCGGAGTCGCCGATCATGTCGACAGCCATCGGCGATATGAAATTCCTTCTTTCCCGCGGGCAGCAGGCTATGATATTGCGCACCCCGGTAAAAAAAGGACGCGCAGCAGATGCGGTCGCTGTTTTGTCGGCCGAAATCAAACGGGCGGCTGTCCACGGCTTTCTGCCGACGGAATTCGAACGGGCGCTGATTGACGAGAAGTCGGAAATGGAAAAAGCTTATTCCGGGCGCGAGTCAACAACCAACACCGACTATGCCCGCAGCTACGTGCGCCATTATCTCGACGGAGGCCCGCTGCTTTCGGCCGAACAGCGTTACAAGATGATGAAAGGTGTCGTCGGTCAGGTGAAAATAGCCGATTGCGAAGAATATATCCGTTCGCTTGTAAAGGATGGCGATGCCGATGTGGTGATCGTCGCATATCTTCCGCAGACAGATACTACGACTTCAGCCGATCTGGTTGACGCTTACACGTCTGTCGACGGTTCCCGGACGGAAGCTTATGTTGACAGGGCTGTCAGTGGCGACATTCTCAAAGAAGAGCCGGTTGCCGGTTCGATAGTGGAGGAATCGGAACTGTCTGCATTCGGAGCGAAGAAATGGATTCTCTCCAACGGAATCGTTGTCTATCTCCGGCCGTCAGGCCATCAGGCCGACCGTGTAACTGTCACCGGTTACAGCCAAGGCGGTTTCTCTCAGAATTATGATCCGGCGCTGGCGCCTGAGTACAAGACTCTCAACGATGCTCTCGCCATAAGTGCCGCCGGCGATTATTCGGCCGACGAACTGCGTCGGCTGCTTGTCGGTAAACAGGTTAAAGTGCGCGTTGCCGTCGACAATATGGATGAAGGAATCAGCGCGTCATCGTCGCGCCGTGACCTTCACGACGCATTCCGGCTGATTCATCTCAAAGCCACAGCCCTGCGTCCGGACCATTCAGCTTTCGACCGCCTGATAGACCGCCAGAAAACACATGTGGCCGACAATCGTTCGAATCCTACTTTTGCTATGGGCGATTCGATACATGCTTATGTTTACGGTCGTCACCCGCTCGGAGTGAAATTGTCGCCGGAAGCTATTGCAGGAGTCGACTACGACAAGATCTTCGAGATCTATCGCGAGCGTTTCGGAGACATGTCCGATTTTGCATTTTTTGTTTCCGGAGATTTTGACATTGACTCCCTCCGCGACTATGCCTGTCGTTATCTTGCCTCGCTCCCGGCTGCCGGACGCATGGAAAAACCGAAGGATATCGGCTACCGCTACGGACTGACTCCTGAATCGGCCCGTTTTACAATGCCGATGCAGACGCCACAGTCGATTGTCTACTCGTTCTATCATTCACCGTGCGAATTCAATCTGTATAACCGGATTCTCGCACAGATAACAGGAACGGTCCTTCAGAACAAACTCCGCGATGACCTGCGTGAGAAACGAGGATGGACTTATGGCGTAAAGACCCATATCGGTCTTAATGCATGTTATAACGGCGACGACCCATCGCTCGCCATAATGCCGGTCTATATCCGTGTGGCGCCCGAAAATGCCGCAGCCACATTTGGTATTGTCGACTCGACAATGCGGTCTCTGTCCGACGTTTCGGCCATAGAGGCTGACGAAGTCGCCAAAATCAAGGAGTACATGTTGAAAAACTATTCCGCAGCTCTCGACGACAATGGATTCTGGGAATCCGTGATGAGGATCTATCACACATATGGAGTTGACATGGTTTCCGACTATGAAAAGACTCTCGGTGCGGTAACCGTGCAGAACGTGGCAGACTTCGCCCGTGAAATCCTCGTTCCGGCCCACCGCATGCAGCTCGAGATGGCTCCGGCCGAATAAGAAACTGTTTCCTTTTCTCTCATGATCGCCCTGTCGATGGACATAGACCATGGCCGGGCGATCGTTTTTTCTTATGGCAAATGGTTCGTGGAGTTAATATTAGTTAAGTCAGCGGGAGAGCCGACCGTAGCGTTGGGAAAATGATTAAATTTGCAGCCATGAATTCTCCACACCGCCGCACATTCGTCCAATGGTGTCGTCGATACATCTCGATAAGCCTTCTCGTGACTGTGGCAATATTATCGTACATGCTGTTCTTTTCCGATAATTCGGTTTCGGAAACATATGTCTACGACCGTCAGATCGATTCACTGAAACTGGCAATACGTAGCATATCCGATTCGCTGAGATATTATCAGGATCTCGAGCGCCGTCTCAATACAGATCCGGAGGAAATGGAACAGGTTGTGAGAGAGAATTACCATATGCAGCGTCCGGATGAGGACGTTTTTGTGGTCCAATGATTTTAACCGGAATCAAAAAAGCATACAGATGACAAAAGATACATCCCGCAAAGCTCCATTCATGCCGCGTCAGGCATGGCTTGTCGCAGTCAATATCGGGCTCTTGCTGATAGTCGCCGGCACTGCACTGCCCCTCTTTCACATTTTGGGACTCCCTGTCCGCATCATATATTCAGCAGGAGCGCTGACTGTGCTTGTCGGACGATTGTTTGCCCCGTCTGTCAAAGGGGTGTCGCTGAGAATCCGAAGGCTCTGTCGCCTTGAGGTCTGGGTCGGTATAATTTTTTGTGCCGGAGCCTTCTTTATGTGGTATATGCCACAGCGAATGGACTGGATGGCCTTTACGCTTGCCGGGGCATTGGTTCAGGTCTATGTCTCGATGGCTGTCCCTAAAGCTCTTGCAAGCGAGAAAGAAGCGGGAAAAACGTCGGATATCAGGAAAAAATAGCAAAAAAGACGTCAGATAAGTCGCGATATTGGTTCTGTTTTCGTAATTTTGCCACCAAATGTCGTTGAATTTAACAATTGACCAAGGAAATTCTGCCGCGAAACTTGCCTTGTGGGATGGTTTGCGGATGATCGATAGTCTCATTGTGCCGTCATTGACGCCGGATGGGATTTCCGGCTTTCTTGCACCTTACGGAGGCCGGGTCGAATGTGCGATCTATTGTTCGGTGGTTACCCGTGGAACGGCAGTGATGGCCGCACTCTCGCAGATCGCTTCGCGGACTCTGCGCCTGCAGGGTGATACTCCTCTGCCGCTTCGGATCGACTATGGATCGACTCTTGGAGCCGACCGGATAGCCGCTGCAGTCGGCGCATCGTCAATCTTTCCCGGCAGGATGCTGCTGGTTGTGGATGCGGGCACGGCAGTCACATATGATGCGGTCACAGCCGACGGCCGGTTTATTGGTGGCAATATCGCACCGGGAATGAACATGCGGCTTGAGGCCCTTCACCGATTCACGGCCCGTCTGCCGAGAGTCACTGTTCCACGCGAACTTCCCGTCGACACCCTTCTCGGCACCGACACGTCGATGGCCATGATTCTGGGATCGGTCTATGGCATAATCGGCGCCATAACATATTATCAGTCCAAATTGTCGGCCGATTCCTTAGTGGTCATGACCGGGGGCTGGGCTCATGAGCTTTCCCGGCTCTGCGACTTCGATGTCCGTGTCGAGCCTGATCTGGTCAGTATAGGCTTAAACCGTATATTACTTTATAATGAAAATAAATAGAAAACTACTTGTTGCGTTCGCAATCTTTCTGTCAGCTGCAACAGCTTTCGGACAAATCAGTTCGCCTTATTCGAAATTTGGCTACGGTCTGCTTGACAATAACGCGACTTCCGCCCAGATGCAGATGGGTGGCGTCGGTTATGCCATGAGTACAGGCCGCCAGATCAATGTGATGAACCCGGCATCATATGCCGCCGCCGACTCCCTTACATTTCTTTTCGATATGGGAGTCAATTTCAGCTCGAACCATTCGTCTGAAGTCAATTCATCCGGAGTCAAGAGTTCCGACACCCGTCTCGGCGGGGGGCTGGACTATATAACCCTTCAGGTGCCCATCGGCAAGCGGATGGGTGCCAGCCTCGGTTTTGTTCCATACAGCTCCGTAGGATATTCTTTCGGATCCGAGATCGAAAACGGTCTGAACGAGCGCCAGGGCGAGGGTGGGATCAATCAGCTTTATCTTGGTTTTGCCGGCCGCATATTCAAAGGTTTCAGTCTTGGTTTGAATGCCAGTTATATGTTCGGTAACATAATAAATGATGTGACCGTTACGACCGATGCCGGATCGCAGTCGCTCTTTGAGCAGGTGATGCAGGTGCGCGATTTCCGCATTCAGATCGGAGCCCAGTATAAGTTTGATTTCGGACGCGACCACCGGATCGGTGCCGGTCTGGTATATACTCCCGGCAAAGACCTTCTTGGGAAGGCATGGGTGACCAAATATGACATCAATGCCGACGAAAAGCCCGACACAATCGCAACCTCACGACTGCGTCACAATGCCGAGCTTGCAGAAACCTGGGGCGCCGGTCTGAGCTATGAATGGCAGAAACGGCTTCTGGTGGAGGCAGACTTCACATTTCAGCCATGGAGCAAGGTGAAGACGCTTCAGCTAAAGGAATTTCAGGGCACAAAATTCGCTGACCGCTACAAAATCGCGCTTGGAGGTTCGTTTACACCGTCTCAGCGAGGCAATTACTTCAGTCGTGTCACCTATCGTCTCGGCGGATTCTACAATCGCGACTATATAATGGTCGGCGACAGCCATGTCAGGGAATTCGGATTCGGATTCGGATTCGGATTACCGGCCCTCCAGTCCAAGACTTTGATCAATCTTGGTGTGGAATATCGCCACCGCGCGGCCGCTGATCCTCATCTGCTGAAAGAAAACTATTTTAATATCCGTCTCGGAATCAACTTCAACGAACTCTGGTTCTTCCAGAACAAGATAAAATAATTGACCGTTGCGAACCCTCAAGGTTGAGAGAATCGTTATTGAATGAAACACTTCGTCAGAATACATGGCCTACGCAGTCTGGAAGCGGCATTGCGGTATGTCCCGCTGTCGTTTTTCGGTTTGTTCGCGGCTATGGGGATTGTCTCATGCGAAGAGAAGGAGCAGAACCTTCTGAAAGGGAATTTCGATCCAGAGCGGTTTGCAACTATGACAACGACAAATGTTTCGACACTGATTTCCGATTCGGGTGTGGTCAGATATAAGATCGAGTCGCCGGTCTGGTATGTCTATGATCAGGCCAAACGTCCGCGGTGGAACTTTCCCAAAGGTCTGCATCTTGAGAAATACAACGATATGTTTCGTGTGGAGGCCGAGGTGAAATGCGATTCCGCGGTATATTTCAAGAACGAGCAACTCTGGCGTCTTGACGGATATGTCGAGATAGTCAATATAGCCGGAGAGAAATTCCTGACCCCGCAGTTGTTCTGGGATCAGCGTCATCAGAAGCTTTATTCCGACTCTTTTATACATATCGAGCGGCAGGGGAGAATTATCGAAGGGTATGGATTCACCTCGAATGAACGTATGACGAACTATGAGGTCCTTAAGGTCATGGGCATGTTCCCGGCTACAGATTTCAAACCCGGTGCGGCATCAGATTCGACGCAGACCCCGAAAACACCCGGAGCCGGATCGGCTTCGTCTGCCCCGAAGAAGGAATCCGGAGATTACAGAAACCCTGCTCCTCCCAAAATGGTCGCACCTTCCAACAGGGATGATTCCCGCTCTGTTACACCCAAAAATCCTTTTATGCTATGACGATCACAACATGGATAATCCTGGCCGTCGTCTCACTGATTTTTTCGGCTCTTTTTTCAGGTACAGAAATAGCCTATATCACTTCAGACCGAGTGCGGGTCGAGCTGGATGTGAAGCGTGGCGGCATATTGGGAAGGGTGATAAACCTTTTCTACAAGGATGAAGATCTTTTCATCTCTACAATTCTGGTCGGAAACAATATAGTGCTGGTTATCTACGGAATGGGGGCGGCATTTCTCATAGAAAACTGCTGGCTCGATCAATATGATCTCCCAGAAGCGCTGGTTCTTATTATTTCAACGCTGATTTCGACCGGTGTCATTCTTGTGACCGGCGAGTTTTTTCCGAAAACAATATTCCGTATCAATCCATATGCCTCGCTTAAGGTGATTGCAGTGCCTCTGGCAATCATCTATTTCATATTGTGGCCGATTTCAGTTTTTACAGCATGGCTGTCACGCTCGCTTATGCGGCTTTGCGGAATCAGTACGGATTCTCAGAAACTTGGAGTCCTGTCGGTAGGCGATCTCAACCGTTATCTCGAAACGAATATCGACGAAATAAATCCTCAGTCTGCTCAGGTCGAGAATGAAGTGAAGATATTCCATAATGCGCTTGATTTCTCCACGACGCATCTGCGCGACTGCATGTTGCCACGAAATGAAATTGTTGCTGTAAATATTGCAACGACAACACGAAAGGAACTCAGCGATCTTTTCACACGTTCGGGACGAAGCAAGATAATCGTGTTTTCCGAAGATATCGACAATGTTCTGGGATATATCCATGTCAGCGAACTCTTTGATCCTGAAAGCGACTGGACGCAACATGTCAAACCGATTATATTTGCGCCCGAAGCGCTGTTGGCAAATAAACTCATGCGTCGTCTGCTGCAGGAGAAACGATCAATGGCTATCGTTGTCGACGAGTTCGGCGGGACAGCCGGCCTTGTGACTCTTGAGGATCTTGTGGAAGAGATATTCGGCGACATACGTGATGAGCATGACACCGCAACGGATCTTGTCCGCGAAGTCGAGCCGGGAGTATTCGAGTGTTCGGGCCGAGTCGAGATAGAGACTTTGCGGCAGGAGTATCATATCGATATCCCTGAGGATGACAGCTATCAGACTCTGGCGGGTTATATCCTCACTTCTATCGGACTCATTCCGGTGGAAGGCGAGACTATAGGCATAGGCGATTTCGAGATGAAAATAATCCGCCGCACCGCTTCCCGCCTGGAACTCATCAGACTGTCGCGGGTAGCATCGGAAAAAACGGATGATTAGATGGAGCTGTTTTTTGTCGCAAGATGGAAAAATTGTAATTTTACAGACTAAAATCCAATTCATCTGAAAAATATGCGTTTTCTGCCACCATTAATAATATTCTGTTTCTTCTTGTTTCTTTGTCCCGGCTGTGGCGGCAGCTCTGATGACAATGTGGTCAGGATAACCCGGGTCGAGCCGGAGAACATTGCAGACCTTGACGCTGATTCCGTCAGTGCCTATAACCATCCGTTGTCCGAAATGCCGGATCCGAACACAAAACTCAGTGTGCGCCGTATTGGACGGCTTGACGAAATATTCAATGACAGCAACTATGTACACTGGGCAGCAGCAGAACGCATCGGCATCGAGCCCCTGTCCGATACCCGTTCGCATCTGGCGACTTCCAGACCATTGGTCAAGGTCACCTCTTGTCCGGATTTTTATGTCGAGGAACTGACTTATTCGCGTCCTTATATGGTGCCCGAAGGGGCTGTAATGCTCCACGAGATAGGCCGCCGATTCAACGATTCGCTTGCAAAACGTTCCGGAGCCCGTTATCGGTTGAAGGTGACGAGTGTTCTGCGGACGCCTGAAAGTGTCCGCCGGCTGCGCCGTACGAACCGGAATGCGGTCGACTCTTCCGTGCATCAGCTCGGAACCACGGTCGATATATCATATTCCCGTTTTGTTGCAGATGACTCGAATATCGCACATTCGGCCGAAGAACTGAAGGCTTTGCTGGCCGAAGTTCTTTTGGCGATGCGCCAGGAAGGGAAATGTCTGGTGAAATATGAGATCAAACAGCCCTGTTTCCACATAACTGTGTGTGCCCCTCAGGACGCATCGGGTAAAATCTAACTCAGAGTCTAACACTAACATCTGGAGTCATGTCATCACGGCCTGTTCAGTCGTCTCCCTCTGTCGACGATGCAAATGTTTCCGCAACTGTAGAGAATCCTCATCAGCCTAAGCCAAAGCGATCTTTTGTTTTCCGGTTTCTTAAATGGATATCGGTTGCAGTCGTGTCCGGGCTTTTGCTCGTTGCCCTGCTTCTGACAGCTGTTGTCTGGGTTCTGACACCGGAGCGTCTGACGCCAATTGTCAACCGGTATGCGAGCGAGTATCTGCTTGCCGACGTTGACGCCAGGAAGATTGAATTGACTTTCTGGTCAACATTTCCGCGCTTTTCCGTGGAGGTCGATTCGCTGTCGCTTAGAAGCCGCGTGGCAGATTCTTTTCCCGACTCTGTCAGGTCTGCTCTTCCGGAAGGGGTTGATTCGCTCCTTTTTGTAGAACGTTTTGCCGGAGGAATCAATCTGATGGAACTTGTCAAGGGCAATATTGAATTATATGATGTCGGTTTTAGGGATATTCGGGCCAATATTGTTCAGATAGATTCTCTGACTGCAAATTATGCGATTGTTCCGCCGTCGGAAAAGAAGGCGGATGAAGGCGATCATTCGCTGCCGGATATCTCGATCAACCGTTTTTCGATTGACAACGGGCTTTCTGTGCGCTATCGTTCGCTGCAGGATTCGATATATGCGAAACTCAAGATGGATCGTGTGGCTCTCGCCGACACGGTTGTGGACAAGCCGTTTTATAACATATCGCTGAGCGGCGATGTCTCTGCATCGCTGATACCTCTGACGATCCCGTCTATCCCTTTTGCGCTTGACGGAAAGATCGCATGGAGCAGCCGCCGCCCGATGGAGGCTGCGTTGAGTGACTTCAGTGTAAGCGCCGGAGAGGTGAAAACTGTTTTCTCTGCCGATGTGGACTTTGCCGATTCGGTCAAAATAAAAACTTTTACGTTTGATCTTCCGGATGTTGAAGTGTTGAAAATACTTAAACTTGCTCCTGACGGGATTGCAAGACAGATTCCGGAGTTTGATTCGGATGTGAGGTTGCGTGTCGGAGTGAAGTTTATCCGTCCATATGTTGTGGGTGGACGGCAGTTACCGTTGGCCGATGTGTCAGTGCGTATCTCCGGCCGTAAATTCAGATATGACCGGCTTGACTTGTCGCGCCTGGAGGCCGATATCGACGCGAGAATCGACGCTTCAAATCCAGACGCGTCGGTCGTTGAGGTCAAGGAGTTGGCTGTCAAAGGAAAGGCGATGGAGTTTAAGCTCGACGGAACAATCTCCAACCCGGTGACAGATCCCAGGATCGAGGCGATGTTTGAGGGCGAGCTGACTGTCCAGAATCTTCCGGCAATATTGCTCGACAGGCTTCCATGCGTAGTCAGAGGTGTGCTTCATGGCCGCGCGAGGGTTGCGTCACGTCTAAGTTACTTCAATCCCAAGAAATTCCATAAAGTGAGAATCGACGGCGACATCTCGCTTCGGGATTTCCGTATGGCGATGACCGACGGTTCGTTGGAATCATATATACGGAATGCGGAACTGAAGCTTGGATCAAACTCTGCCCTGACAATAAAAGACCATATTGTCGATTCGCTTTTGACGGCATCGCTGACAATCGACACAATCGCACTTCTGACACCCGACGCGCGCGTGTGTGGTTCAGCTTTTAAAGCGGGGGTGGGTTCAAGAAACACGGCTGCTTCAGCTGACACTTCACAGATCAATCCTGTCGGAGCTTCGATAAAGGCCGGGCTTCTGGTCGTTGCGTCCGATTCCGATTCAATAAATATACGGCTCAGGGTAGCCGAGATCGCAGCTTCCCTGCAGCGTTATGAGGGAAAGGCGCGCAGTCCGCTGATGAAAGCGCTTGTGAAGGCAGCGGCGTTGCGTTACAGCGACCGTTACAACCGACTGGCTGTCCGCGACACGGAAATAGATCTTGTAATGCATCCGAAAGCGGCTCCGGTAATGTCGGAACGTCGCCGCAGGCTGTTCGATTCCATTGCTGCCGCTCACCCTGATTTATCAACAGATTCTGTCATGGGGTTGATACGGCAGGATTTCCGGCGCCGTCTGGAAGCCTATGATTCCCGCCGTTCCGGTCGGGAGGATCTTGACCTTGAGCTTGACAACTCACTTATCAGAATAATGCGCCGGTGGAATGCCGCGGGGGCATTCAAGGCGCGTCGCGCACGTCTGTTTACCCCATATTTCCCGTCGCGCAACACTCTGACCAACCTTGACTTGAGATTTTCGACCGATTCAGTGGAGCTGAAAGATACAAAGTTGAAAATGAACCGCAGTGATTTTCTTCTTAACGGTTCGCTCCACAATCTGCGTCGTGCGCTGGTTTTCGGACACGGACAGCCGATTAAGTTTGATTTCAGTGTCCGTTCCGACACGATCGATGTCAACGACCTGACTGCCACGATGCTCAGGGGCGCTGTTTTCGCTGACAGGATATCGGCTGGAACGATGAAGATGATTGAAGTTTCCGGCGACGGTGTCAGTGATGACGTATTGCAGTCGGAACTTGACAATGAAGTGTCTGATACCGCGCGGGCTGCCGTGTTGGTGCCTTCCAACCTCCAGGGAACGTTCTCGCTTAACGCCAAAAAAGTAAGATATGCCGATCTGTGGCTTAACGGACTCGACGGTCTTGTCGAAGTATATGACGGCGCGATCAATATGGATCGTCTCAGGGCAACGACTTCGGTCGGGGCTGTCAACTTCTCGGCACTGTATTCCGCGCCGACTGTCGACCGGTTGTCGATCGCTGCAGCCGTTCAGGTGCGCAGGCTTAATTTGAGGTCAGTCCTCGACATGATGCCGGGAGTCGACTCGATCCTGCCGTTGCTGACAGAGGTCAGGGGCATTGTCAATACGGATATGGCCATGACGGCCGATCTTGACTCCATGATGAATCTGAAGCTCGAGTCTTTGAACCTTGCGTTGAAGATTTCGGGCGACAGCCTGCAGCTGATGGATAACGAAACATTCCGCACGGTTGCCAAATGGATGCTTTTCAAGCAGAAACAAAAAAATATGATAGATCATATGGATGTAGAGGTTGCCATTCACGACGGATTTATCGACCTCTATCCGTTCATATTCGACATGGACCGCTATCGTCTCGGAGTCAGAGGCAGCACAGATGCAGCTTTTAATCTCGATTATCATGTCGCCGTAATCAAGTCTCCTGTACCGTTCAGGTTCGGAATCAATATAAAAGGCACGCCCGAGAATATGAAAATACGCCTTGGAAAGGCGAGGATCAATGAAAAAACAGTCGCAGAAAGCCGTCAGATAACAGATACGGTCCGAGTCAATCTTATAAAGGAAATCACACAGGTTTTCCGACGCGGAGTGCGGGCCACCGGTTCTCGCGGGCTTCGTCTGCAGGATTCCCGCAAAGCTGGAAGTGGAGCAGGTGTTGCGGACACTTCTGCCGACATATTCACTCATGCCGATTCGGTTCAGTTGATCGAGCAGGGACTGATCAGTCGTCCGGCCGGATTTGTGATGCCGGGAGATTCAGTTGAGGTTTCGCCCCCTCAACCTTCAGCAAGGAAGAAGAAAAAATAGCGCAAAATCCAGAAATCATTACCCCTCCCACCAATATAAATTTATGTATACTGAGATCATACAGCGTTTCTTATCGGAATGCGATTATATAAACATACATCCCCGCGCCGCTCTCATCGATATGGACGGCACTCTCTATGACTCTATGCCGAGCCACGCAAAAGCATGGCGTCAGATGGCGTCGGAAATCGGACTTGAGCTTCCGGAAGCCGATTTTTTCCGCTATGAGGGCCGGACCGGAGCGTCGACGATAGATATTATTTTCAGACAGGAATTCGGGCGCGGAGCTACAGATAGCGAGAAAAAAGAACTCTACAGACGGAAAACAGAGATCTTTGCATCCATGCCAGCGGTGTCGCCGATGCCGGGCGCCGGCCAGATGCTTGATTTTCTTGATGTCGTCGGGATTAAACGCATTTTGGTGACCGGATCAGGACAATCAACATTGCTTGACCGGCTCGATGTAGATTTTCCCGGGTCGTTTTCGAAAGATCTGCGTGTCACTTCCCGTGATGTCAAGATCGGCAAACCGTCACCGGAACCGTATCTGAAGGCTATGGAAATCGCGGGAGTCAAGCCGAACGAATGTTTCGTTATTGAAAATGCCCCGCTCGGAGTCGAGGCAGGCCACGCTGCGAAGATCTTCACCATCGGTGTCAATACCGGGCCTCTGCGTCCCGAAGAGCTTGCCGAGGCAGGCGCAGATATTGTTTTTTCGTCGATGACATCATTTGCCGAGGCTCTTCCATATCTGATTTATGGTTTTATAACTAATTCACGCAACCTGAATTAATCACGTCACGATCCATGCAGCGATTGATATTCAATTCTGATCCTTCAGGCGCTTTATCGCGTGTGATTGCGGATATTGCTCCGGAAGGAAAGATTTTTCTTCTTGCCGACACAAATACGGCCGATTGTTGTCTGCCGCTTCTGCAAACGGTCATTGATTCGTATGCTCCGGAGGTGATTGTCATAGCCGATGGTGATGCCAACAAGAATGTCTCGTCATTGTCGGAGATCTGGAGAGAGATGTCGCGCAGGGGAGCGACGCGCCGGTCACTGATGATCAATCTCGGCGGCGGAATGATTAGCGATATCGGCGGTTTTGCCGCGGCCACATTTAAACGTGGAATCAGATCGGTCAACGTTCCTACGACTCTTCTCGCAGCAGTCGATGCTGCTGTAGGAGGCAAGACCGGCATCAATTTCGACGGTCTGAAAAATGAAATCGGCGTGTTTGCTCCCGCGGAGTATGTTATTGTTTCGTCAGAGTTCTATTCCACGCTCCCGGCAGACGAGTTGCTGTCAGGCTACGGAGAAGTTCTCAAACATGCGTTAATCGATTCTGCCGGGGCTTTGGCCGGGGCCTTGAGCGTTGACCCGACGTCAGCTCGGCCTTCGGAATTTGCGCCGGTTCTGGAGCAGTCTGTCCGGATCAAACAGTCAATTGTTGACAGAGATCCTTTCGAGCAGGGCATACGGCGTGCGCTCAATCTGGGCCACACTGCGGCGCATGCGTTCGAATCGCTTGCTATGGAGCGGGGTGTCCGCTTGCCTCACGGAATAGCTGTGGCCCACGGACTGGTCGTCGATCTTGTCCTCTCCAGACTCCTGAAGGATTTTCCTTCGGATTTGCTTCATGGGGTTGCGGCATTTGTCAAGAGTCATTATCCAGCTCCGGTGTTTGACTGTAATGACTATGGCTCCCTGATTTCGTTTATGCGCCACGACAAGAAGAATGCGTCGCCTGACAATATCAATTTCACATTGCTGAATTCTCCTGGCGATGTTGAAATCGACTGCATTGTCGAACCGCGGACGATAACTGCGGCGTTTGATCTGATGCGTGACCTACTTGGTGTCTGAACGGCGGTATGTGGAGAAACGGTAGCGAACTCCGGATTTTTCATCAGTAAACAGATCGGTGCGGTCGGTAAGAACCCATTCTGCCGGATCGACTTTCGGGAAAAAAGTGTCGGCATCGTCTGCCGTGGCGTCAACTTCTGTAAGATAAAGCGTATCGGCATATGGCATGCTTTGCCGGTAGATTTCACCCCCTCCGATAATGAAAGGACTGGCTTCGTCTTTTCCGCACACCGCCAGGGCTTCATTGATGGAGGAGACAACTGTCGTGTTTTCGGCCACGAATTCCGGATTGCGGGTTATCACAATGTTCTTTCTTCCGGGCAGCGCACCTTTAGGCAGCGCCTCGAATGTGCGCCGTCCCATAATGACGGGATGACCAAGCGTGAGCTGTCTGAAGCGTTTGAAATCAGCCGATATATGAAACGGCTGGTCGCCGGCGCGGCCGATGGCTCCATCAGCCGCAACTATCGCGATTATCGCTATATCGGGTGTGACGGAGAGGTTCATACGGATACTTTTCCTGGGATTAGTGGATGGGGATCGTAGCCTTCAAGGCTGAAATCCTCATATTTGAAATCGAATATATTCCGGATTTCCGGGTTGAGAACCATTTTCGGTAGTTCCCGCGGAGTGCGCTCAAGCTGAAGCCTGACCTGTTCGAAATGGTTGTTGTAGATGTGGGCATCGCCCAGAGTGTGAACGAATTCTCCAGGCTTTAGTCCGGTCACCTGCGCCACCATCAACAAAAGAAGTGCATAGGAGGCGATGTTGAAAGGAACACCGAGAAAACAGTCGGCGCTTCTCTGATAGAGTTGCAGACTCAGATGGCCGTCGGCGACGTAGAATTGGAAAAATGCATGACATGGAGGCAGGTTCATGTTCGGCAGATCAGCCACGTTCCATGCACTGACTATAATCCGTCGCGAATCCGGATTATTGCGGATGGTTTTAATGGCATCGGAAATCTGGTCAATGAAGCCGCCCGAATAATCGGGCCAGGATCGCCACTGGTAGCCGTAGATGTGTCCGAGATCGCCGTTGTCGTCTGCCCACTCGTTCCATATCCTGACACCGTTTTCCTGAAGATATCTGACATTTGTGTCGCCTTTTAGAAACCAGAGCAGTTCATGGATTATCGATTTCAGATGGAGCTTTTTTGTTGTGACCATCGGAAATCCGTCAGCAAGGTTGAACCGCATCTGGTAGCCGAAAATAGATCGTGTGCCGGTTCCTGTACGGTCATTTTTGTCAGTTCCTTTCTCGAGAATCTCGCGAAGCAGGTTTTGATATTGTTTCATTTCAGGGGCTTTTTAATCGTGTTTCAGTCAGTGTTGCAGTCAATTGTTGTCTGCGGAGGTCTGTCAAGTCCTATTATTTTTTGCATGAGCGGTGTCGACAGTCTTTTTCGGTTACGGGTGAAGCTTATGGCGTTGTTCGGACAGACATTCGTGCAGTCGAAACAGACAATGCAGCGGGAGCCGTCGACAATATGGTCTGTCAGATTGATGCATTCGCCTTTGCAGGCATCCTCGCATCTGCCGCAGTTTAAACACAGGTCAGTGTCTATTTCCATCTGATATATTGCGAATCGGCTCACGAAGCCAAGCGCAGTGCCGACCGGGCAGACTGTGTTGCAGATTCTGCGTCCGTGGCGGGTTGAAATTACGGCGACGATACTGAGGATTATGATGGCGATGACCGTGGCTGTCAGCGACGCGGCCGCCATTGCAGGGAAAGCAGGGCAGAATCCTGCAGGAAGCATTTCCGCGATTTTTTCGGCTACGGGCATCAGCAGAGCCTTGCAGATGCGGTTGAATACGGCAAATGGCTCTATGACCGACGGAACAGCGTTTATGCCGCCCATGATTGCAAGAACGGTCAACGTCAGGATTGAATTTCTAAGACGTGGCTGGGCGTTCACGTATCGGTAGCGCCGTCGCGAACTTCCGAATCGGCGGAGCGGCATGGGTCGTGCGGTGCGGGAGGCGATGTCCTGGAGTGTGCCCATCGGGCAGACCGACGAGCAATAGATCCGACCGAATGCGAGCGTCAGCAAGAGCCACCCGACGATGATGACCATGGAGAAAGCCATGACAGCATGTCCGATCTGGATGGATTCGAGGAATTTACCGACCGATGGCATACATGACGCACCTGTGCAGATGCTTAAGGTCAGGATGCCCGTCGCGGCAATGCTTAGGCAGATGCGTGACCATCTCAATAATGAATATTTCGTCAGTCGGACCTTCATTTTTCAAAATTACGAAAAATAACCGACACTTACCTCCGCTTTGCGAAAAAAGAACTCATCAGGTCTCCGCACTCATCGGCCAGGAGTCCGCCTTCGATTTCTGCACGTGGATGAAACGGTCTGGGAGTATAGCGGTTATAACCGCGTTTCGGGTCTTCCGCTCCGTAGACAATCCGGCTTATCTGACTCCATCCAAGTGCGCCGGCACACATCAGACAAGGTTCGACTGTCACATAGATAGTGCAGTCTTTAAGGTATTTGCCGCCCAGAAATTGTGCGGCGGCTGTAATTGCCTGCATTTCGGCATGGGCGGTTACGTCGGTAAGGGCTTCGGTCAGATTATGTCCTCGTCCGATCACGCGTCCTTTGCTGACAATGACAGCCCCGATCGGGATTTCTCCCTCTGATTCGGCCATACGGGCCTCATCAAGAGCCATTCTCATGAATCGTTCGTCTGTCTGGCTGAATTCTTTCATAGTTTTTCAAGATCGATTTTCAGCCCGTCGTGGGCTGCGATTACTTTGGGAAATACTGTCTGGGCCTCCCTGACAAGGGGGGTGACATCGGTGTAACGTTTTGAATAGTGTCCTATCATAAGATTTCCTGCATTTGCAAGCGATGCGATCCTTGCTGCTTCAAGCGCCGTTGAGTGACCTCGTTCATGCGCATTCGAAACAAGCGAATGCCCGTAGGTGGCTTCATGATATAGCAGATCCACTCCATTGACAGCTTTGGCTACACGTTCGTCGAACATAGTGTCGGAGCAATAGGCATAGCTGCGCGACGGATCAGGATCAGTTGTCAGCAAACGGTTTTCTATCGTGCGTCCGTCTTCGGTCACGAAGTCGGCCCCTTCTTTCAACAGCGGGCGCATTGCAACCGGGACATTATAGAAGTTTACCATATCACCCTTCAGGTGACGCTGCTTGGGCTTTTCGCGGAAGATATATCCGTAGGTTTCTATGCGGTGATATAGAGGAAATGCCTCGACACTCATTGATGGCAGATCAGCAACAATGCCCCCGTTCCCGCCGACAGGTTGAAAAATAATTTCAAGTTGAGGCTCCCGGCAGAAATAGTCAGTTATCTCTTTCATGATTCTCAACCCCGACTCGGGAAGAACAACCGTGATTGTTCCCTCTTTGCCGTGCAGGGCGAGAGTAGAGAGCAGCCCCGGCAAACCGAGGCAATGATCTCCATGCATATGGGAAATGAAAATGTGGGTAAGCCGACTGAACTGTAGCCCCATGCGGCGCATGGCTGACTGAGCTCCCTCGCCGCAGTCGATCATCATCAGGCGTCGGCGGTAGTCTATTACCTGTGCCGACGTGTTGCGGAGCGGACTCGGAGTGGCCGACCCGCACCCGAGAATATTGACTTGAAAGTCAGACATAGGAATCCTTTATTCGTGAGAATGAGTGAAAAAGCCGGGGAGCTTACTGCTCTCCGGCTTGTATGTGGAATGAAGCGTTTTTTGCGTCAGTCGTTGACCGAGATACCCTCTTTCACTTCTTCCTTGATGACTTCGGCCGATGCATCGCGGCGAAGGACCTTGGATCCGATGAGGGCATAATAGAGCAGATAGGCAACCGCTATGAACAGAACCCAGTAGCTGGCGAGATAGTTCGATGCGTCGGCAACCGCGCCCTGGATGATGGGGAGTATACCGCCACCGCAGACCATGACCATGAAGAAACCGGACGCGACAGCTGTGTATTTGCCAAGTCCTTCGGCTGCAAGGTTGAAGATTCCGCCCCACATGACAGAGGTGCAGAGTCCGCAGAGGACGAGCAGAAGGATGTTGAGAGGCACTTCGCCGAGAACCGGAGCGTTGATCATTGTCGGTTCCATGAGGATGGCGCCGGTGATCAGACAGAGCGCGATGGCTGAAACGGCTGTGAGCATGGTCTTGCTCGAGATCACACCACCGATGGAACCACCGATCAGACGTCCGACGAGCATCAGAAACCAGTAGGCTCCGACAATCGAGCCGGCAACGGCGGCGTCCATGGCGAGTCCGCCGGCGCTTGCAGGCGCGGTCATATAGAGGTTTGCCATGTTGGGAATGCCCACTTCGATGCCTACATAGAGGAAGATGGCGACAACACCGCCGACATAGTGACGGAATTTGAGCGCACCGCCGAGTGTCGGAGCATCAGTCTTCTTGCCGCCACGCTTGAGGTCTTCAAGGATTGGTTCGGGAAGTTTGGAGAGGAAGAGCACTATCAGCGCTATGGCGAATACGCCGAATGCGATATAGAGAGCCGGACGGGCATCGACAAGCGAAACTTCCTGAAGATTGTTGCCCATAAGGTAGCCGACGAGAACCGGACAGATTGTGGCTGCAAGCGAGTTCAGCGAGCCGCCGAACTGAAGAAGCTGGTTGCCGGTCTTGCCGCCGCCGCCAAGCGTGTTTAGCATGGGGTTGACGACTGTGTTGAGCATACACATTGAGAAACCTCCGACAAATGCTCCACAGAGATAGATGGAGATGATCGAGTTCTTGTCTTCAAACAAGCTGCTGACAAACATCAGTGCCACGCCTATCATTCCCACGAGAACGGCGGCAACGGCTGAGAACTTGTAGCCTTTTTTCTGCAGGATCATACCTGCCGGAAGACCCATGAACGCGTAGGCAATGAAGTTGGCTGCGTTGCCAAGCTGGCTCTGGAGGTTGGAAAGTCCGAGCTGAGATTTAAGAATAACCCCGAATGGGTTTTGGAATCCTGTTACGAATGAGATCATTGCGAACAGGAAGAACATCACGATTATCGGAAGCGTGTAGTTCGGTTTTTTAGCGGATGTCATTTTGGTATGGTATTGAATTTTAATTGTTGTTAGTCTTCATGGGCATGACACTATGGCCACCGCTATGTGCGGTTTTTGGCAAAGATACTCATTTTTTGTCGGAATATGCAAATAAAATTCAATGTAATTTGCCAGCCGTGTGGACGGCTGGCGGAAATTTGTCAGAAAAGGAAGACCATGCCGGTCGAGAATGGTTTGAACTGAGGCCTGTTTTTTCCTCTGAGCACGGTCTGGGGCGAGTAGCGGACATAGGCATTCAGGCCCCATCCGATTTTGACCATTCCGATGAAGTCGACTGTGAAAAGACGCTGACCGATATGGTTCGTCTTCATGACGGCATCGCGTCCGTCGGCTTCGGTCCATTTTGTCTGAAGACTTCCGTGGGCGTTATAGTTGAATATCGCTCCAACGGTGATATGGAAGTATGATCCGTCGAGCCAGCGCAGGGGCATTCTCTGTGTCCACATGATTGGCACTCCGAGGCTGAACACTTTCAGGCGGGAGCCATGCGGGGTTGCTCCTTCGGGATAGCTGTCTATGCCTATTCCGTTGTCCTCGGTTGTGATCATACGGTGGTCTGAAGTGGAGATCCGGTAGTTGCGCCAGTCCAGACCGAGTCCGAAAGAGAGTGTGCCCCATTTCCAGGGGTCGTATTTGATCGAGAGCATGTTTAACCAGGAGATTTCAAGCGATTTTCCCATTTCCAGACCGAGTCCGTCGGGCTGGTCAACCGCATTTACCCAGCCGATGCCCGGACCTCCGATGCATAGGTCGAATTTTGGTCGGTCATTGTTATTGATGATTCTGAGAGGTGAATTCCAGTAGCGTTGTTTGATGACGGTATTGTCTACGTTGCGGCTCAGGATCTCGGTCAGGCTGTCGCCTTCTGACTCATTGGCAATGCTGACTGTCACGTTCGATGCGTTTTCTGTGATGATCAGACGTGAAGCATCGGTGATGTCGGCGATTGTGTCGGCGGCAGTTTGGCCGGAAGCGTTGATGGCGGCAAAAAGGAACAGGGATGATATGATGGAGGTTTTCATAAATGACAGGAATGTTAGGGTTAGAATGCGATTGCCAGACCGAATGAAAGAAAATGGCTTTCAGGTCCGTAGGTCGATTTGAAGAGTGAGACTGGCGACCATCTGACATACAGTCCCCCGAAATCGAGCGATCCGATTGTGAATACGAAGTCAGGGGT